>CABYOB010000014.1 GCA_902520385.1 uncultured Bacteroidota bacterium | reverse complement strand
GGTTTTATTTACTCCCTCTCATTTTCATTTGCTACTTATTCACTTGAGAAGAAAGCTATAGAAGATAAATCAGTAAACTCTAAAGATGCATTATCTGCATTATATAATAATGCTAAAAATATTAAGCAAATTAGAATAGAAAATGATTCATTAATATTGACACCATTAAAGAATGAAAATGGTGAAATAGATGATGATAGAAGTAGGTTTTTTCCAATAGCTAGGCATCTTTGGCTAGATAAATATTCATATAAAGACGCAAAGCGTAACTCTTTAAATCTTGGTTTAGATTTAAAAGGAGGAATGAGTGTTTTATTAGAAATATCACAAAGGAATATTTTAGAGGGTTTGTCTGCGGTTTCTTCTAATGGTAATTTAGGTAGAGTGTTCTCTAAAGTTTTAGATAACACGGATAATATTTATAAAGGCAATACTCAAGAATCATATTTAAATATTTTTAAGGTCGAATTTGATAAAGTAGTTGCTCAAGATAGTTTACCAAAAACTACTTTATTTACTGTTTTTGAAAGAGAAGATTCATTTGATTTTGACCAAAACTCATTCAGTAATGAGGAACTTGAAAATAGAGTGATGGAATATTTGGAGATTAAAATTTCTGATTATATAGGTAAAACTTTTGAAACAATTAAAAGAAGAATTGATCAATTTGGTTTAGCAAATCCGACTGTTAAACAAATAGAATCCTCCGAAAGAATATTAGTGGAATTACCTGGAATGACTGATGAGAAGATGGTAAAGGAGTATTTGTCAAAAACAGCAAGTCTAGAATTTTGGAAGACAAAAAAAAATTCTGACCCGTCATTATCTGTTATCTTAAGCGATTCAGTATTTATTTCCTTTGCTAATATTCCTAATTTGTCACCAGGAGTTACTGATCAAGATGCGCCAGATATATACTCTTTAAATTCACCTATTATTGCAAATATTTTTGATACTGAAAAAGATAGAAAGATAGCAAGGGACTATATAGATTCTAAATATAATGATGGATCATTGAATCCAGATATTGTGTTTTATTTTACTAATACTGCAGCAATTAATAATGATGCTACTGGAAATAAAATAGATAATTATGATAATTTTGTTCAATTAATAGCACTTGAAAAAAGTAATGAATATGGAGATTTTGATGGTCCTGTTCTTTTGGGTAAGGAAGTAAATAATGCGAGGGATGGGTTTGATGAAAGGTCTGGTGGTGTAACAATTAACATGAATATGACTCCAAGTGGAGCAAAAAGATGGGCTACAATCACTGAAAATGAAGTAGGTAACGAAATTGCTATTGTTTTAGATCAAATTGTTTATACATACCCAACTATTAATGAAAAAATACCTACAGGATCTTCTGTTATTTCTGGAAACTTTGAACTAAGAGAGGCTCAGGATATAGCTAGTATATTAAATGCAGGTCAGTTAGATGCAAAAGTTGATATTGCTGGCTCAGAATATGTAGGTCCGTCATTAGGTCAAAAGTCGATTGATTCTGGAGCTAAATCTTTTTTAATGGCACTGATTTTTGTATTAGTATATATGTTGTTTTATTATTTTCACGCCGGAGTTGCTTCTAACTTTGCTTTAATAATAAATATGTTTTTTATTTTTGGTGCTCTTGCTGCTTTTAATGCAACTCTTACATTACCTGGGATAGCTGGTATTGTACTTACAATTGGTATGGCTGTTGATGCCAATGTCCTTATATATGAAAGAATAAAGGAAGAGTTGTCTCAACAAAAAGGATTGTCTTTAGCTATAAGAGATGGATATAAAAATGCATACTCAGCAATTATCGATGCTAATTTGACTACTTTACTTACTGCTGTAGTTTTATTTTATTTTGGGTCAGGTCCTATTAAGGGTTTTGCAACAACTTTGATTATTGGTATTTTAACATCTTTGTTTTGTGCTATTTTTATAACTCGGCTAGTATTTGAGTCAAGATTAGTAAATAAGAAAAGAATATTTTTTTCTAATTCGGTGACAAAAAATTTATTTAGAAACACTGATATTTCTTTTATAAAAAGAAGAAAAATAGCATATGTTTTTTCTTTTGTTTTTATTTTAGTTGGGTTATTCTTTTTGCAAACAAAGGGTTTGAATAAGGGGGTTGACTTGCAGGGTGGAAGAGAATATGTTTATAAAATTCAAAAGGATAATATTAATACTGTTGAGATAAGAAATATTTTAGGTGAAAGTTTTATCGAAGATAATGTTAAAAAATTCCCTGAAGTTAAAACTTATGGTAATTTTGGCCAAACAGATCAAATTAAAATAACAACTAATTTTAAGATTTCTGAAGAAGGTTCTGATAGTGTGGTAGTTCAAACAATTGAAAATGAATTAAGTAATTATGCTGGCGGTTATAATAAAATAGAAAAAGTTTCAACTCAAAAAGTGGGTGCGACGATAGCTGATGATGTTAAAAGGTCAGCATATTTTGCTATTATTTTTTCACTAATAATTATTTTCTTATATATCTTGTTAAGATTCAGAAAATGGCAATTTAGCCTTGGTGCTGTTGTTGCTCTCTTTCATGATGTTTTAATTTTACTTTCAATATTTTCTATTTTTAATGGAATTCTTCCTATTTCTTTAGAAATAGATCAGGCATTTATTGCTGCGGTACTAACTGTTATAGGTTACTCTCTTAATGATACTGTTGTGGTTTTTGATAGAGTTAGAGAATTTCAAAAAAGCAAAGTAGGAGAATATAAAAATATTATAATAGTACTTTAAGTAGAACTATAAATACCTCTTTAACAACAATAATAGTATTATTAATTATTTTCTTTTTTGGCGGAGAAGTTATTAGAGGATTCATGTTTGCTCTAATTATAGGTGTTATTGTTGGTACTTATTCGTCTTTGTTTATTGCAACCCCAATTATGGTTGATACAACAAAAAATTCATCAAAAAATAGTTAGATAATTTAAATGAAAGTATTTTTTTTTTTAAATCTTGGTTTAAGTGAAGTTCTATTTATTTTAATTATGTATTTAATGTTTTTTGGCTCCAAAAACATTCCATCTCTAGCTAGAAATATAGGTTCTTCAGTCAGAAAAATAAGAGATGCTTCAAATGATGTTAGAAAAGAAATAAAAGATTCTATATTAAACTCAAAGGATTAGTGATATGGTATTTGTTAATAACTCTTCTTTTTAGGTTAGTAAAAAAATAATACTAATATTTATTTTAGTTAAATAAAAAAATATATTTAACTATTGAAAAATAAATATGTACTATTATGACAGCATTTAAATTTGAATATATTTGGTTAGACGGTTATAATCCGGAGCCAAATTTAAGAAGTAAGACCAAAGTTCTTCATTTTGAAGAGTATAATGGTGAGCTAAGTAAGCTTCCTGATTGGTCTTTTGATGGAAGTTCTACTCAACAAGCAGAAGGTCATTCATCAGACTGTGTGCTTAAGCCAGTTAGGGTTTATAATGATCCGACAAGAATTAACGCTTTTTTAGTTATCACGGAAGTTATGAATATTGATGGTACGCCGCATTCTTCTAACACAAGGTCCTTAATTAAAGATGATAGTGATGATTTTTGGTTTGGTTTTGAGCAAGAATATACAATGATGGATGGAACTCGCCCTATGGGTTTTCCTAAGCAAGGTTTTCCTGCTCCGCAAGGAATGTATTATTGTTCTGTTGGAAATAAAAATGTTGCAGGAAGAGCTATAGTTGAAGAGCATTTAGATATTTGTCTAGAGACTGATCTGTCTATAACAGGTATAAATGCTGAAGTTTTGTTAGGGCAATGGGAATACCAATGTTTTGGTAAAAGTGCAAAAAAAGCAGCGGATGATTTGTGGATTAGTAGATACTTGCTATATAGATTAACTGAGGAATATGGTTTAAGTGTTGAATTACACCCCAAGCCTGTTCAAGGAGATTGGAATGGCTCAGGAATGCATGTTAATTTTTCAACAAAAGCTATGAGAGAAGTTGGTGGAGAAGATATGTTTAAAAATATTTGTGAGGCTTTTGGTAAACACCATAAAGAACATATCGCAGTTTATGGCTCAAATAATGATATGAGGTTAACAGGTCTGCATGAGACACAAAATATAGAAACGTTTTCTTATGGATATAGTGATAGAGGGGCAAGTATTAGAATACCTGTTTGTGTACAAAATACTGGCAAGGGATATTTAGAAGATAGAAGGCCTGCTTCTAATGCTGATCCTTATAAAGTTGTATCTAGAATGTTAGATACTTTAAAAACAGTTTCTAATGGTGTTAAGGTTTAATAAAATATTGTTAAATTTGTAACGTCTTTTAAAAACCTAAAGTCATGATTTCTAGAAATTTAATAATCGCATTATTTTTATTGTTTGGTTTAACTACGTCTTTTTCTCAAGGAAGTATATATACAAAGGCTGAAAAAGCATTTAAAAATCAACAGTATAATAAAGCTAAGGAACTTTATCAAAAAGCTTATGAAAGATCTAATGATAGGTCTGAAAAAACTCAGATTAGCTTTCAAATGGCAAATTGTGCTAGATTAACGGGGCAGTTTAGAGTTGCGGAAAGTTATTACAAAAGAACGATTAAGTTACGTTATTTTGAAATGTTTGCTGATCCATTAGTTTTTTATTACTTAGGTGAGTGCTACAAAGGTCAAGGAAAATATAATGAAGCAATTGCTTACTATGAAAATTACAAGCAAAAGAATGGAGCTGATATAAAAATGGCTAATGGTGCAATTCAAGGCTGTCAAATGTCAAAAGATTGGATTGCTGAGGGAAGTAGGTATAGAGTTTTGAATGTTCAAAAATTAAATTCTAGATACAATGATTTTTGTCCTTCATTTGGAGATAAAAAAAATAAGTACTTATTTTTCTCATCTGCTAGAGAAGAGGCAGTTGGAAAATCAAAAGATTCTTATACAAAGCAAGATTACGTAGATATATTTTATTCATTTGATTACACAGAACAAAAAAGAAAAATTGATAAAAAAAGAAAGAAAAAAATTGATCCTAAAGATCATATGCCTATTTGGTTGCCGCCAACTAATGATTTAGAGGATGATTTGGAAATTCTTGAAGAAAAATATGAAGATGTCAAATTTGGCTTTGGATTAGAAGAAATTAACATGAAAGATTCTGATGAAGCTGCAGTGTGTTTTTCTAAAGGTGGTAAAAGAATGTTTTTTACTAGATCTACCAAAGTAAAAAATCAATATAATCCAAAAAGAATTTATTCTGTTGAATTTAAAAGTGGACAATTTGGAGAGCCCACTATTGAAGAAATTCCAGTGGATGATTTAATTGATGTTCAACATCCTGCTATTTCTAGTGATGGTAAGGTCTTATATTTCGTTGCAGAAATGGAAGGTGGATTAGGAGGGTATGATATTTATTCATGTACTTATGACAGAAGAAAAAAAGCTTGGGGTGAGCCAAAAAATTTAGGAGAAAAAATAAATACTTCTGGTGATGAAAAGTTTCCATATATAAGTAAATCGGGAGCTTTATTTTTTGCTTCTAACGGACATCCTGGTATGGGAGGTTTAGATATATTTAAATCAGAATTAACTGTTGATGGGTTTTCTTTTCCTGTAAATATGCGTTATCCGATTAATACTCCTTATGATGATTTCGGGGTTTTATTTGAAGATGAAACGGAGGTTAAAGGTTACTTATCTTCTAATAGAAAAGATAAAAAATGGAAACCAAAAGGAGGTGATGATATTTATTTAATTGATTTACAATTAATTAATTTTGAGCTAATGGGAAAAATACTTGATGTTGATACAAACGAACCCCTTTCAGGAGTAAAAGTTGAGTTAGTTGGGCCAAATGGAACACATATTACAACTACAAATGGAAAGGGTGAGTATAAGATTAGTAGAGAGCAATTTAAAGAAAATCAAGATTATCAAATTCAATTTAGTAAAGAGTGGTTTTTTACACAACGTGATACTACAATAAGTACAATTAACATAGATAAAACAAAATGTAAAGAAGAGGCAGATGGAAATTTATTATTTACTTTTTCTAGAGGAGTTTTTTTAGAAACTAGTAGAAGGCCAATGGTTTTACGTAGTGTGGAATTTGATTTAAACAAATTTAATTTGAGGTCAGAAGGTATGCAAGAATTAGATTCATTAGCTGATTTACTTATTCATGATTATCCTAATGTAGTAGTAGAATTAAGATCTCATACAGATTTTAGAGGTTCTCAAGAATTAAATGTTCCATTATCTCAAAATAGAGCTCAGAGTTGCGTTGATTATTTGGTAGAAAAAGGTGTTTCTGCAGAACGTTTAGTTGCTATTGGTATGTCTGATAAAGAACCTAAACTATTAGATGTTTCTGAAAATGGTTTAACTTCAGGTCTTTTGAATAAGGATTATATAAATCAATTAAAATCTAATAGACTTAAAGAAGCTGCTCATCAAATGAATAGAAGAACAGATTTTAAAATAATTTCTGAAAATTTTGAAGATTGGTTGAAGGAAAAAAAACAAGATGATTCACCAGTACAGCAAGGTGTTTTAGATGAAGATGGAAATTTAATTGAAATCGAGGATTAAAATATTTTAGATTGATTTAATCAATTTTTACGTTTAATCTAGTTGATCAATCTTTTGTTATTATGGATAAATATAGTAGTAGAGGTGTTTCTTCAAAAAAAGAAGATGTTCACGAAGCAATAAAAAATCTAGATAAGGGACTTTTTCCCAATGCATTCTGCAAAATACTTCCTGATATAGTTGGTGGAGATTCCTCTTTTTGTAACATTATGCACTCTGATACTGCTGGTTCTAAAACATCCTTGGCTTATATTTATTGGAAGGAAACAGGTGATGATAGTGTTTGGAAGGGTATTATTCAAGATTCATTAGTTATGAATTTAGATGATCTTGCCTGTGTAGGCGCTATTAATGATTTAGTAATTTCATCAACAATTGGTAGAAATAAAAGTATTATCCCTGGTTCTGTTATAAAATCTTTAATTCAAGGCACACAACTTTTTATTGATAATTTGAAACCTTTTGGTTTGAATATTTATTTGGCTGGTGGGGAAACAGCTGATGTTGGTGATATAGTTAGGACGCTAGATGTTGGTTTTACAATATTTTCAAGAATAAAAAAGGATAAAGTTATCGATGTAAAAATAAATGATGGAGATGTTATAGTAGGTTTGTCATCATTTGGATTAGCATCATATGAAAAAGAATATAATAGTGGAATAGGAAGTAATGGTTTAACATCTGCACGTCATGATATTTTTGCTAATTATTTAGCTGACAAGTACCCAGAAAGTTTTAACCCTCAAATACCAAAAGAATTAGTGTATAGTGGTAGTAACAAATTAACAGATTTATTTATTAAAGATTTGTCTTTTGGTAAAATGGCGTTGTCTCCAACAAGAACTTATTTGCCAGTTATGAAGTCAATTTTTTCAAACTGTGATAAGTCTAAAATTAATGGTATTATACATTGTACTGGTGGAGGTCAAACTAAAGTTTTACATTTTATAAATAATATGCATATTATTAAAGACAATTTATTTGAAACACCTGATATTTTTAGTTTAATAGCAAAGGAGTCAAAAACCAGTTTTTCTGAAATGTATAGCGTATTTAATATGGGTCACAGGATGGAGTTTTACACAGATAATAATACAGCAGTTGAAATAATACAAATAGCTAAATCGTTTAATATAGATGCTAAAATTATTGGAAGATGTGTTTCTTCCATAGAAAAAAAACTTACTATAAAATCTCAGCATGGAGAATTCGTGTATTAATTATGTTAGATAAGTTAGAAGCAATTAAAGTTCGTTTTGATGAGGTCAGTAAACTTATTGTGGACCCAAATATTATTGCTGATATGAAAAAGTACGTAAAACTTAATAAAGAATATAAAGATTTAGAAAGTATTGTTTTTGTTTATAATAAGTATAAAAATATCATCTCAAATATAGATTCAGCTAAAGAAATTTTAGCTGAAGAAAATGATATTGAATTAAAAGAAATGGCAAAATCAGAAATTGACTTGTTTTTTGCTGAAAAAGAAAAAATAGAACAAGACATAAAAATTTTATTAATTCCTAAAGATCCTAATGATGATAGGAATGCGGTAGTAGAAATTGTTGCTGGTACTGGCGGAGATGAAGCTAGTATTTTTTGTGGTGATTTGTTTAGAATGTATACAAAATACATCGAGTCTAAAAAATGGAAAATAGAAATTGTAGACTATACAGAAGGAACTTCTGGTGGTTTTAAATCTATTGTTTTTAATGTTTTAGGAGCAGGTGTTTATGGCTTCTTAAAATATGAAGGTGGGGTTCATAGAGTGCAAAGAGTTCCTAAAACAGAAACTCAAGGTAGAGTACATACTTCAGCTTCTGCTGTTATTGTCTTACCTGAAGCTGAAGAATTTGATGTGGAATTGAAAGAGTCGGATATTAAAAAAGAAACTTATTGTTCCTCTGGGCCTGGTGGACAATCAGTAAATACTACTTATTCTGCTGTTAGGTTAACTCATTTACCAACTGGAGTTGTTGCGCAGTGTCAAGACCAAAAATCTCAAATTAAGAATCATGCCCAAGCTTTGAAAGTATTAAGGACTAGGATTTATGAAATGGAATTAAAAAAGAAACAACAAGAAGAAGGAGATTTAAGAAAAACTATGATTTCATCAGGAGATAGATCTGATAAAATAAGAACTTATAATTATCCTCAAGGAAGGGTGACTGATCATAGAATTGGACTAACTTTATATTCTTTGGGAGAGATTATAGATGGTGATATAAACAAAATAATTGAAGAATTAAAAATAGCCGAAAATGCTGAGAAATTAAAGCAGGGAAAAGAATGAATAAAAAAGAATTAATAAAAAATATATATAAAAAAAAATCTTTTTTATGTGTTGGCTTAGATCCTGATTTAGAAAAATTCCCATCTTCGGTTTTAAAAGAAGATGATCCTATTTTTTATTTTAACAAAAAAATCATTGACTCTACTAAAAATTATTGTGTTTCATATAAAGTTAATTTAGCTTTTTATGAGAAATATGGTGTTAATGGTTTGGAATCTTTAAGAAAAACAATTGAATATATTCCTAATGATTTTTTTGTTATAGCTGATGCAAAAAGAGGTGATATTTTAAATACATCTAAAATGTATGCGGATGCTTTTTATGTTAATTTTAATTTTGATGCTGTCACATTGTCTCCATATATGGGTGGTGATTGTGTGAAGCCATTTATTAGAGATGGGAAATGGAGTATTGTTTTAATTGCAACTTCTAATCCTACTGCAGATGATTTTCAAATGATTAAAACAGAAAATGGGATACCTTTATATATGGAGGTTTTAAATAAGGCAAAAGCATGGGGTTCGTCAGAGAACATGATGTTTGTAGTTGGTGGGACTAGACCAGATATAATAAAAAAAATAAGAGAACAAGCTAAAGATCATTTTTTACTAATCCCTGGCGTTGGTCATCAAGGAGGGAATTTATCTAAAATAGCTCAATATGGATTTAATAATGAAGTGGGTGTTTTAGTGAACTGTTCTAGGTCTATTTTATATGCTGGCAAGGGTAATGAATTTTTTAAATATTCCAAAAAAGAAGCGGAAAGGATTCAAAAAGAAATGTCCAATTATTTGACTTAATTTTTTATTGTAAGCCTTAAAACAGAGCAGGCTGATTTTTTAACAAATTTATCTTGACCTGTTCCAAATAAAATACTTGCCCAATCATTATGTTTTGGAGTGCCTATGACTAATAGGTCATGTTCTACAGAAATTTTTTCTATATATTTTTCAGGATTTTCATGTTTTATCAAACTTAATTTTCCTAGGGGGTATTTTTCAAGTATTTTCTCTGTTCTAGATTTTATATCATTTTCTATAATTTCTTCTGTGTCTTTTGGAATTATATGAAGAACAGTAAAATTAGCATCTATTCCATCGTTATCATTATTATAAAATTCTGTTATCATATTAGTTGCTTCAATAAATTTTGAATTATCTTTTTGAGGAAGTATTGCTAACAATATTTTATTAATATATTTTACTCCATTGTCTTTAAATAAAGCAACATTAGATTCTACATTAGTAACTAGCCATCCAATCGGGTTATTTATTAAAATACCTTGGTGGTCCACTCCATTCCAACCTAAAACCAACCAATCACAATGAGTTTGTTCACTGAGAGACTGGACGGTATTTGTTAGATTATGAGTGCGGTATTTTTTAAAATTAACTTGTATTTTTTTATCTTTCTCCAGTAACTTTAATTGCCTATGTATAGATTTTGATTTTTGATCTTTTTCAAAAAACTTATCATCAAGAAAAGTTTGGTCTGGGACTTCAGTTACATGAATTGTTTGTACTTTTTTATTTTTTGTAATTGCTCCAGCAATTTCTGTTAGTATTTCAGGGGATCTTTCATTACCAAGAAGAGGAACTATAGAGCCAGCGTCAGATAATATTTCATTTTCTAATTTTTCTTTATTTTGTTTTTTTTCAAAATTATCTTGCATTACATTAAAGTCTTTACGTCTGCCATAAAACATATATAACGCAGGTCTATTACCATATTTTGTTATTATACCTTCTCTCATTGTTTTCTTTTTGCCATAAAAAAAGTAAATGACTGTTCCTAATAAGCTAATAATAATTATTGCTATAAATGGCATCCATCCCAGATAAAAGAGTAAAATTACACCTCCTATTATGCCAAAAATTTGAGTTAGAGGATATAATGGTGATTTATAAGAAGGTTTATACCATTGCACTCCTGTTTCTCTTAATACAATAACACAAGCATTAACTGCAATAAACATGGTTATTTTAAATGCACTGGCTAATTTTGCGATTTTAATTACATCTACATAAATTACAACAATGGCCATCATGACACAGGTAAATCCAATAGCAATAACAGGCGTTAAGTACTTTGGGTGAAGGTATGTCATGTAGTTGGGGAGTAATTTATCTTTTGCCATAGCAAAAGGAAATCTTGATGAGGCCAGAACTCCTGAGTTTACTAATGATACTAAAGTTAAAATTCCAATAATTGCTGCAATGTAATTAACGTATATATTGTTATTTGTTAGATTTTTAGTTAAAGTATAAATTGGGCGGTAGTCTTTTTTTAGAATTTCAGGTGAGACAAATTCTGTAAGAATAAATGCAACAGCAGAGTAAATTATAGTCATGATTAATAACGATGTTAACATGGCCAATGGTAAATTTCGAGATGGATTTTTTACTTCGCCAGCAACAGCTGCAATTTTTGTTACTCCAGCATATGATAGGTAAACAAAAGCTATAGTTGCAAATAAACTTTTTTTATTTGAAGGTATGTCGAAATTCGCATGATTAAGATTTAGTTTTCCAACTCCAATCACGAGTAAGGCAACTAAAAAAAGTATACCTAATGCAATTATTACAAGTTGAACTTTTCCAACTTTCTTTACTCCCAAAACATTTAACATGAAAATTATAATTAGAAAGCCAATTGAAAGGTATTTTACATCTAAACCTAAATTAGCAACTGCTAATAAATAAGCACCAAACCCAATTAAAGCAAAAGAACTTTTAAGAATTAACGATGCCCAAAGACCAATACCGGAAATTGTACCAAATAAAGGACCGAAAGCTCTTTCAATATAAACATAGGTTCCGCCAGATTGAGGCATTGCAGTAGCTAGTTCTGATTTTGAAAACACACTTGGTAAAATAAAAAGTGCTGATAATATGTAAGCTAACCAAAGATATTCCCCAATCATACCTGCAGCAACACCAGGTAGGACAAATATTCCAGTCCCTAGCATTCCGCCAATACTTATTGCAATTACAGCAGAAAGAGTTAATTTTCTTTCAAGTTTTTTCAAATGTTGTATTGTTTTAAGTTATAAAAATATACTTTTAAAGTAATAAAAAAAATATATGATTCATTTTCTATGTACATTAAGCTTTTCCCCAGCAGAACTAATAAATTTAGTTCTTCTTATTTTTATAACATTATTAGAATTTATTGCTTTTGGTTGGTTAATTATTCAAATGAACAAATCAGGTAAAGAGAGAGATAAAATTATAAAACTAGAAGAAAGGCAAATTGCCATGGAAAGAAGAATTTTAAAAACTTTAGATATTAATCAATTAGCTAAAACTCAAGATTTAGCAGAATTTTTAGATCATATTTCAATTGAAGGCGGAGCTGATGTTAATTTAGAGGAAGTTCATATTTCTTCTTTATCACCTACTTATGAGAATAAATCTTTATCACAAATACAGGCTAGGCATCATACGGGTTGTACTATTATTGGAGTAAAATCATCAGATGGTAAATATATTGTTAACCCAGGTGCTAACACTATATTAAAACCAAATTCTAAATTATTTATTTTAGGTAACCCTGAACAAATAAAACAATTCAATGATAAATTAAATAGTAATTAAATATATTATTTTGAAAAAAATTTTAATAACAGGTGGTAATGGTTTGTTGGGGCAATCTCTCAGGTTGTTGTTGTCAAAAAAAAAATATGAAATTATTGCGA
>CABYOB010000013.1 GCA_902520385.1 uncultured Bacteroidota bacterium | reverse complement strand
GCAACTTTATAGAGCAATTACAATAATTAAAAATCATCCTTATCATCATGAATGAAATAATTTTAGCTTCAAATAATAAAAATAAGTTACTAGAGTTTAGACAAATATTTTCATCAAAAAAAATAATTTCTCTAATGGATATTAATTTCAATAATGAAATTGAGGAAACTGGTTCCACCCTTGAGCAAAATGCATTAATTAAGGTTAGAGAAGTTTTTAATTATTCAAAAAAAATTTGTGTATCAGATGACAGTGGGTTAGAAATTGATTATTTAAACGGTGAGCCAGGTGTGTATTCCGCTAGATATGCTGGTAATAATGCAAATTCAATTGATAATATTAAAAAAGTTTTAAATAATCTTGGTGAAACAAAAAATAGAAAAGCTAGATTTAGAACTATAATTGCTTACAAAGATTCATCGACTGAAAAGCTTTTTGAAGGGTTAATTAATGGAAGAATATCAAACAGTATTAGAGGAAAAGGTGGGTTTGGATACGATCCTATATTTATTCCTGAAAATTATGACATTACATTTTCTGAGATGTCTTTAGAACAGAAAAACAAAATTAGTCATAGATCTTTAGCAATTAAGAAATTATTCAAATTCTTTTGTGCGAAATAGTTTTTTCAACTAATTCAGAAATGAAATCTTTAATATCTGTCTCAGATTTATTTATCATTTGAGGTACAATACTTTCTTTAGAGAAACCAGGAATGGTGTTTACTTCAATTATATATGGATTTTCTTTTTTTACAATAAAATCAAAACGGACAATGCCATTTAGGTTTAATGAATCATAAGCTTTAATAGAAATATTTTTAATTTTATCTGCAATTTCCACTTCAATATTTGCAGGAGTTATTTCATTAGATTGGCCAAGATATTTCGCATTATAATCAAATATCTCATTATTTGAAATGATTTCTGTTAATGGTAAAGTGATTAACTTCTCTTTAGAAAAATTATGAACAGCACAAGTTAGCTCTCTTCCTTCTATAAATTCTTCTATCATAAAATCTTGTGCATATTGTTTAGCTAGATTTATCGCCTTATTTAATTTACTTGGATTATTTACTTTGCTAACCCCAAAACTTGAACCACTATTTATCGGCTTTACTATACATGGATATTTGATGTTAATATCAGTTTTTTTATTTAGAATAGAGTTTGGAACTGTAAAATCTTGTTCTCTTAAATAATCATTACATTTTTTTTTGTTAAATGTAAGTTTTGACGATATTTCATTTGATGAGCTATATGGAATTTTCAAGGACTCAAAATAACTACATAATTCACCTGTTTCACCAGGAGAACCGTGAATTAAAATAACAATAAGATTAAATTTGATTTTTTTGCCTTTTTGATTGAGTGAAAAGTCTTTTTTATTTAATTTCTCAAGTGTTTTTTTATTAATAAAATCTGCATTTTTGTCTTTTATTATAATTAAGTAACCAGAGTATTTATCAGGATCTAAGTTATTAATAAAATTCTCTCCACTTTTAATGGAAATTTTTTTTTCTTCGGAGTTCCCCCCAACTAATATGGCAATGTTTTTTTTCAATTTAATATATGATTATTATAAAGTTATAAGATTTATTAATTAATAATCTATTTCTAAATATATTTGTTTTATGAAAAAATATAAATATTTAATAATTTTTCTTTTTTCCACAGTTGTGTTTTTATGTCTTTTTTTTCTTTCATCTAATTTTTTTTTAAAAAAACATACAAACCATAGTCAAATGATTGTAGTTCCGAATCTTTTAGGAAAAACATTTCAAGAAGCTCATAATTTAATTTCAGATATAAAATTAAATTATAAGATTATTGATGGTGAAATTCGAGATTACAATCCAAAGTTTAAGGTGAGTACTGTTACTAGTCAGAATCCATTGCCTTTTGACACAGTTAAAGAGGGTAGGTCAATTTATATAACAATAAATGCGGACAATATTCCTATTACTTCTTTTCCCTCAATTTCTGACCAACCCTTTAGGTACGCTAAAAATATATTACAAAGTGTTAATTTAAAGGTAGGTGATATTTTTTATCAAAATGATATTGCAAGAAATGTAGTTTTAAAGTCAGAATACAATAGTTTTTCTATTAATAAGAAAGATAGTCTTCCAATTTTTTCTACAATTGATTTATTTATAGGATCAGGTTTGCCAAAAAATCAATTTGAATATAAAGTACCTAAATTAAAAGGCCTTTTATTAGATGAGGCCTGTAATATTTTAAAAGATAATTTGTTGAATTTAGGTAATATTTATATAGATGATTCTATTGAGGATACTTTATCTTTGTTTGTTTATAAACAAAGTGAAAAATATACAGGTGTTTCAAAAATTATATATTTTTCTTATAAAACTAAAGCCCCTTTAATTGATTTATGGCTTACAAATGACACCACTAAATTAATGTATTAAATTATGACCGAAGAATTAAGTTTAGATGATAATTTGATTGAACATTATAGTTTTTTAGTGGAAAAGGGTCATGATATTATAAGGTTAGATAAATTTTTAATGTTAAGGCTTGCAAATAAATCTAGGAATAGAATTCAGCAATGTATAATTAATGGTAATGTTTTTTGTAATAATAAAAAGCAAGTTAAATCTAATTATAAAGTAAAACCGAATGATGAAATAAGCATTAGATTTGAATATGAACCATTAGATAAAAGTATAACTCCTGAAAATATTCCATTGGACATAATTTATGATGATGATCAAATTATAGTTGTAAATAAAAAACCTGGTATGGTTGTACATCCTAGTTTTGGGCATTATACTGGAACCTTAATTCATGCTTTACTTTATAGGTACAGTGAGCTTAATAAGCTTGAGAATAAAGAAAGGCCTGGTTTAGTACATAGAATTGATAAAAACACTAGTGGATTATTAGTAGTTGCTAGAGATTCAGATAGTATGACCCATTTATCTGCTCAATTTGCTGATCATTCTATTGAAAGAAAATATATTGCATTGGTTTGGGGGATTTTAAAAGAAGATCATGGAACTATAGAAGGAAATATAGGCCGAAATTTAAAGAACAGAAAGATTATGGATGTTTTTCCAGAAAAAGATAAAGGAAAGCATTCAATAACTCACTACAAGGTAATAGAGAGGTTTGCTTATGTAACATTAATTGAATGTAGATTAGAAACAGGAAGGACCCACCAAATTAGAGTTCACATGAAATATATTGGTCATCCATTGTTTAATGATAATGAGTATGGAGGTGATAAAATTTTAAAAGGAACACGTTTTTCTAAGTATACTCAGTTTATTAAAAATTGCTTTAAATTATTTCCAACTCATGCATTACATGCAAAATCACTTGGTTTTATGCATCCAAAAAATAATAAAAGAATTAATTTTGATTCTGAACTGCCAAAAAATTTTCATGATTTGATTAAGAAATGGCGAGTTTACTCTCACTCTAACTTATCCACAAATTAGTCTATTAACACTTACAATAGGGAATTCTTTGTTAGGAAAAAGGTGTTCATGTTTTTTTTCAGGTTTTAAGCCAGCTCTTTTCGCTTCTATTAAAAAGTTTTCATATTCAATTATATATTGGTCTGAGAAGCCGTGTGTTGCATCATAAGCTGTCATGGAATTTTTTCCCAAACTTTTTTTTGTTTTTTTTGGGTCAATTGAATGGAGTTCTACGATTAATAAACCATATTTTTTTAAAAATGGTTTCCAATTAGAGAAGTGTTCGTAAAGATTTTGACTTAAAACGTCATTTTTAATTCTCTTACCTCTGTAAGCAAAGCTACATTTCGAATTAGATTTTATTTTATTGTTTTGTTTGGGTGCTTTATATATTCTATTATGGTCTAAAAATGATCTTACATTTAGTAAGTCTTCTAAATTTACATCATGTTCTTTTTTAATTTTTTTAGCTAATTCTATAGGATTTCCAATATCACCAAATGCAGTATTGGCCCATATATCTGCATTTTTAATATTTTCTTTTGTTACTTCTAATGCTTTATAATTAAAGTCACTACCAATAATTATTAATGGATAATCTTTTAATAACTTTCCTCTTTTAGTTTTGTAATAAATTAAGTCAAAAATATGTTCAATTAATGATCCATCACCACATCCTATATCTATAAAACCTTTTGGTTGTTGCTCAATTGGAAGGTTGAATAGATTTAAAATAATTTCATCAACTTTTTTAAAATATAATTTATGTGCTCCGCCACTTCCCCATACATTCATTTTTCTATCTACATGAATTTCTGCACTATTTTCTTCTTTCTCCCAAAGAATATTTGGGTTTTCAAAGATAAGTTCTTTTAATCTTTTAAAAGTAGGTAAGTATGAAACTGTAACTCCATATGCAGAAGCCCTTTTAAATAAAAATTGACCTAGTTCAGTACTAGTAAGTTTTTCTTTATCTATAATATTTAATTTTACAAATAATTTTATTAGTAAAGATTTCCAATTTTCATTTATTTTAATATTGTTGAAATTATTAAATGAAAGTAGTTTAAGTCTAGATAGGGCAACAAATATCGGTCCCAATATAACACCTTCAATATGTTTTTCAAGATTTAATTTTAAATTATGTGAGGTAATTATGTTGCTTCTTTTATTTAAAAAGTCATTAATAATATTAAATAGAGATTTTTCTTTATTAGAATTTTTTTCTTTTTTTGATTGGAAAAAATGGTTGTAATTATATTCTTCTTGGAAAAATGGTTCAATTATTTTATAAGTATTGTAAATATTAATTAAATCAATAGATTTATTTTTTTTAAAAAAAACATCATCATTGACATATTTTTGTGTTAGCCAACCTTGACAACATAACAGTCTAAGAGCTACGTTCAAATATCCTTCGCTAGCATTAAATTTTGTAGACAAGAAAGAAAGACTAATTTCTTCTTCAGAAAATTCATTTAAAATATTTTTTTTACCCAATGTTAGAATAGTAGGTACTAAAGCAATTCCATCAAGATGATAGAATATAAACGATCTCATTATTGCTTTATTTGTATTCATTATTTAAATATGGTTGCAAATCTAATATTTTCACTAATTTTATCAAATGAAAAATACACTATATATACTAATTTCTTTTTTTTTAATTTCTTGTAATAGTGATTTAGATACTTTTTCTGCTTGTGATTTTCCTCAGAAATTAAGTTGTTGTAATGGTTCAGAATTGTCGGTATTAACATTTAATAGATTAGAAACAACTTCTTTAAATAGTTCTTTAAGACTTATTCAAAACTTAAGCCCTGATATAATAGGGTTACAAGAATCTTATGGTGTTGGTTTAGATATAGCAACAACATTAGGTTATTGCTACTATGGGAATGATGATTCTAGTGTTGCTTTTTTATCTAAATATGAGATGGAATTTATAAGTGAAAATTTTGTTAAAATTCATCTTAATGAAGAACAAACAATTAATTTTTTTAATATTCATTTTACTGCATTTCCTTATCAGCCATATCAAATTAGAGATGGGGAGTTAACAACTGTTTGGGAAATAGAACATGAGGCAGAAGAAACAAGAAGAAAAGAGTTTCAGGCTTTGTTGGGGGAATTACATTCTTTGATTAAAGATGAAGAAATTATTTTAGTTGGAGATTTTAATGAGCCTTCTCACTTAGATTGGACTTTGCAAGCTGCAAATCAGGGCTTGAATTTTGGGTTTGAAGTAAATTGGCCAATTTCCAATGATTTAGAATCTATAGGAATGATTGATGCATATAGACAAGAATATCCAAACTCCATTACTCATCCAGGTTTTACATGGACCCCTTTTCAATTGGAAAATGAAGTTCACGACAGAATTGATTTTGTTTATTACTCAGGTAGAATTGATTTAAGTGAAGTTTCTCTCGTTGGACCTGACTATTTATCTGATGTTGTTGTTGATTATTATGAGTCGGATCATAGAGCTGTATTCGCTAAATTTAATATCCAGTAACCTTTTTTTTATTTCTTCTACATCTTTCGCTACAATATTTAACATCATTCCAGCTTCTTTTCCATTTTTTTCTCCAATTAAATGGTAATTCACAAACTAAACAAACTTTAAATTCTAAGTTTTTTTTCAATTTTTATTTATTGTAGAAGTTACTCATGACTAAAGCGTGGGGTAGTGTAATAACAGAAACTATTATTAAAATAACCATAGGTAATGAAATATTTAAGAAGTTATTTAAAGAGGCATAACAAATTATAAAAGTAAAAAAATATGCAGCAATAGAATGGGGGATAAGTAGCTTGATGAAATTGAAAATGTTTTTTATTTTTTTTATTTTTTTTAGGTATATATACTCATGGTGTAGTGATCTAAAGGAGTGGATAAAAACAAAATACAGAGTAAAACCTATTATTATTGGAAATAAGTAAAATGTAATGAATATTAAAAAGTATTGGAAAATTTCAGAGAACATATCCTCAGTAGTTATAAATTTTTTATAAACTAAAAAAAGTAACATTAAAATCGTTAAAAACAAACTAACATAGAACAAATTTGAAATAATTTTGTCACTGTAAATACTAGAAAATTGTTTGGTGTCAAAAAAAAACTCACTTGTTAATATAAGTTCAGAACTATTTAAAAAAAGTAAACTAGTCATTAAGAATAATCCCCATATAATAAAAACACAATTTTTTGCTTTAAATTTTAATTTATAATCTGAAAAATGTGATTCTCCGAAATGATAGGCTGAAATAATTAAAAAAAATATAAATGAATAATATGGCCACCAAATCCATGCAATTAAATAAATACTGGCAATAAATAAATAGATTGTATAAAATGAAAGTACTGATGTTTTGTTTTTTGAAAGAAATAAAATATTATCAAGAGATCCATGTGGGATGCCAAACAAAATAATTAGGGAGCTACTAATTAAAATTTGACTTTGGAAACCTATTTCACCAAACCCAGCATAAATGTTAAATATGATAAAAATAGATATTAAGTAAATAAAGGAATAAGCATTCATGAAAAAAAAAGTGGGGCGATTAATGCCCCACTATTCACAAAATTAATATTAACTATGCTTTCTTTGCAGATTCAGTAATAGCAATATTATATACTACTAAACCAAAACCAATTTTATTGATAGCATCAGCTATGTTGTAAAAAAGGTCTACGTTCTCAGACCCCCAACCTAAAGCTGTGTTTAACCAACCACCGTCCATACACATATATCCTATTGGATAGATAGCCCAACCTACTAAAACAAACCAAGCTAATGTTCTAATACCACACTTGATGTTTTCTGATGCATTTTCAGCTAATTTTGCAACTTCACCAAACCATGCAGTATATAATATATATATATAACCGATAGTTGAAATTACACCCCATTTCACAGAGTGAGCAGTGCTTCCATCAACGTTGAATGCTTCTCCAATGTATCCAGCAATAAGCATCCAAAGAGAAGCTCCAATTAACTTGTAAAGTAAACTTCTTTTAGCTCCTGCAAGTACTGTTAGTAAATAAAATTCTACACACATTAGTGGAACTGTTAAAATCCAATCAACATATCTAAAGAATGTTGGATTTTCACCCGTTGCAATGTAATAGTCTCTCATATAGAAATAATGTACAGCAGCAATACCTGTAATAAGAGCAGATACTAAGAGAGATTTTCTCCATTTTGTGCTAACAGAATTCATTTCAAAGAAAAAGAATACAGAGGCTGCAAACATAGCCATGTATCCAATGAAAAATGTAAATCCTACATAGTCATCAGGTGCCATGACCTTAATCTCCATAAGATTACTAATAAATTCAAAGTTCATATTTATAATTTTTTGATTAAACTTCGTAAATGTATAACTTTTTTATATAAAAATTATACAAAATTGAAGAAAATTAACTAAAACTGAAAATTGAATCAGATGGATATTTAAAAATTAATTTATTTTCCAATACAAAAATCTCTAAATATTGAATCTAAAAGGTGTTCATTAGTAATTTCTCCAGTAATTTCACCAAGATGCTGAAGGGATTCTTTTATATCTATTGCAAGTAATTCACCAGAAATATTAGATAAAATACCATTATTAATTGATTCAATATTTTTTAATGTATTTGTTAAAGCTTCAAAATGTCTTTGATTAGTAATAACAAAATCTTGATTTATATTTTCCCAGTTTTTTGTTCTCTTTAAAATAGAGGATTGTATCTTTTCCATTCCTTCATCATTTAGAATAGAACAGTAAATAATTTCTTTTTCTAAATCTTTGATACTATTTTTTTTATTAGCTAAATCTGTCTTATTCGCCAGTAAAATAGATTCTGTTCCTTTTGATGAAAAAGACAGAATATCTTCTTTTACTTGCTTTGGATTAAAATCATTAACATCAAAAACATAAATTATAATAGCAGCTTCATCTATTTTTTGATATGTTTTCTTTATACCTATCTTCTCTATTTTATCGTTTGTTTTTCGTAGTCCTGCTGTATCAATAAATCGAAATTGAAAACCTTCAATAGTAAAAGTTTCTTCAATTACATCTCTAGTGGTACCTTTTATATTAGAAACAATTGCTCTTTCTTCATTTAATATTTTGTTTAAAAGGGTTGATTTTCCAGAGTTGGGTGGCCCTACAATTGCAATAGGTATTCCATTTTTTATTGCATTACCATATTTGAAAGATTTTAAAAGGGGTTTTATTTTTTCTTTCATTAAAGTAAGTAATCCAAGTAGTTCTTCTCTGTTGGCAAATTCAACATCTTCGGTGCTAAAATCTAATTCCAGTTCAATAAGTGCGCCAAATTTTATTAGTCGGTCTCTTAATGATTTTATTTGATTAGAATAACCTCCCCTCATTTGCTTCATAGCTAGGTTATGACTTTTTTCATTTTTAGAACTAATTAAGTTAGCAACTGCTTCTGCTTGAGATAGATCCAATTTACCATTTAAAAAAGCTCTTAGGGTAAACTCCCCCCTTTTAGCCAGTGTGCAACCATTTTCAATTAATAACTGTATTATAGCGCTTTGTACGTATTCAGATCCGTGGCAAGATATTTCTATTACATCTTCCCCTGTATATGATTTTGGTGCTTTAAAGTATGTTAGAAGAACTTCATCAATCACTTTATTATTTTTCATAATCCTTCCAAAATAGATAGTATTTGATTTAAAGTCATTTGCTTTTTTGATTCTTTTAGAAGAAAATATATTATAGCATATATTAATCGATTTTTTTCCAGAAATTCGAATAATAGCAATAGCTCCTTCTCCCTTTTTAGTGGATATTGTACATATTGTATTTTCTTGTGAACCTTTCATTTTATAATAATCAACACAAAAGTACTTATTTTAAGACAATTTATTTTCTATGTTTGTCATTCAAATAATAAAAATTTAACTTTAATAGTAATTAAAATAAATGTAGTATGAGTGTACTTATTAGCAAAGAATCAAAAATTTTAGTTCAGGGTATAACAGGAAAGGAAGGGTCTTTCCATACTAAGCAAATGATTGATTATGGGACTAATATAGTAGCTGGGGTAACCCCTGGCAAAGGCGGGCAAAATCACTTAGGTAAACCAGTTTTTAATACAGTTTCTGAAGCTGTAAAAAAATCAGGTGCAAATGTTTCTGTCATTTTTGTACCTCCAAAATTTGCGGCTTCAGCTATTATTGAATCTATTGATGCCGGAATTGAAGTCATTGTTTGTATTACAGAGGGTATTCCTGTAAGAGATATGATAGAAGTCAAAAGTAAATTATCAAATGTTAATTCAATTTTGATAGGTCCAAATTGTCCGGGAGTTATTAGCCCTGGAATAGGTAAGGTTGGAATTATGCCTGGTTTTATTCATTCATCAGGTAAAGTTGGTGTTATTTCTAGATCAGGAACATTAACGTACGAAGCAGTTGATCAATTAACAAAAATTGGTTTAGGTCAATCTTCTTGTATTGGCATAGGGGGTGATCCAATTATAGGAACTAGTATGTGTGATGCTGTTAAAATGTTTATGAATGATAAAAATACTTCTGCTATTGTTATGATAGGTGAGATAGGAGGTGAAATGGAGGCTGAAGCCTCTAGATGGATTAAAAATCATGGAACTAAACCAGTCATAGGATTTATTGCCGGAAAAACTGCTCCAGCGGGCAGAACTATGGGGCATGCTGGTGCTATTATTGGCGGAGAACATGAAACTGCAAGTATGAAAATGAAGATTATGAAAGAATGTGGAATTCATGTTGTTGATTCTCCTGCTGATATTGGTAAAGTTACTTTTGAGATATTAAATTCTTGATCATGCAATTATTAAAAGGAAAAGTTTCAATTATAACAGGTGGATCTAGAGGAATTGGCCGTTCTATTTGTTTAAAGCTTGCTGAACAAGGATCTGATGTTATTTTTACTTATAGGTCTTCTAAAGAAAAAGCTGAAATATTAAAAAATGAATTACAATCTTTTGGCATTAGATCTGAGGCTATAATGTCAGATGCTAGTGATTTTGAATCTGCCCAGTCATTAGTTCAGAGTATAGAAAATAAATTCTCCAAAATTGATGTTTTAATTAATAATGCGGGTATAACTAAGGATGGTTTGTTGATGAGGATGAGCGAGGAAGATTTTGATAAAGTATTGGCAGTCAATCTTAAGTCTGTTTTTAATATGACAAAGTCAGTTCAAAAGATAATGTTAAAGCAAAGGTCTGGATCCATTATTAATTTAAGTTCAATTGTTGGTGTTAGAGGCAATGCTGGCCAATCTAATTATGCAGCTTCTAAAGCTGGGATAATAGGTTTCACTAAATCAATAGCTTTAGAATTGGGATCAAGAAATATTAGATGTAATGCTATTGCTCCTGGATTTATAGAAACTGAGATGACAGATTCTCTTGATCCTAAAACTGTTGAGAATTGGATAAGATCAGTTCCTTTAAGGAGGGTAGGTGCTAGTTCTGATGTTGCAGATTGCTGTTTATTTTTAGCTTCGGATTTGTCATCTTATATAACTGGGCAAGTTTTGAATGTATGTGGAGGGTTATTGACATAATGATATGATATTTAATTCTGTTTCATCTTTCAGTTTATTTTTTATTCTTTTGTTATCTTTTATTTTTAGTTTTTTTCTGTATTTCTATAGAGAAAAAAGATTGCAGGAGTTGTCAATTAATATTAGGATATTTTTATTTTCACTTCGTTTTTTATCTTTTTTTTTAATTTTACTTTTATTTCTTAATCCCTTTATAGAAAATAAAAAGGAAATAATTGAAAAACCTATTTTAGTAGTTTTTCAAGATAACAGTTCTTCTATAATCTCTAATAGTGATTCATTATTTTATAAAAATTCTTACAAAGAAATAATTGAAAACTTTAAGTTTAAAGTAAAAGAGAAATTCAATGTTGAATTTTTATTGTTTGGGGAAGAAGTAAGGGAAGACACAATCTCTTTTACTGATAAATTTTCTAATATTAGTTCAATTTTTAATTATTCTGAGAATGTTTTTTCAAATGTGAATGTTGGTTCATACTTATTAATTTCTGACGGAATATATAATAAAGGAAAAAACCCTAAATATTTAGAGAAAATATTAAATGCTCCTTTACATTGTTTAGCAATAGGTGATACTGTTAAATCCAGAGATGCTTTTATTCACTCAGTTAATCATAATAAAATAGGTTTTCCAGGAAATGAGTTGCCAGTTGAAATTAATTTACAAGTAAATAATTTAAAAGGTGAAAAAATTAAATTAGAAGTTAAATCAAAAAAAAATATAGTTTTTAAAAAAATAATTGATGTTAATAGTGTTGATTTTTTGACAACTATTCCTTTTTATGTAAAGTCTAATAAGTCAGGCTTAAATAAATTTGATATTTCTCTTTCTCTTTTGTCACCTAAAGTGGAGAATAATATAAGCAATAATTCTTCTTCTTTTTATATAGACATTGTTAATAAAGAAAAAGAAATATTAATGTTATACGATTTCCCACATCCTGATATAACAGCTCTTAAGTCAGCTATCCAATTAGATCAACAATATAAAATTGAAATTAATAGAATATCAGATGTTAAAAAAGAAATTAATAATTATGATTTAGTAATATTATATCAATGTGACTTATCAACTTCTAATTTAAAAAAAGTACGAAAAAATAATATTCCTATTTGGTATATCATTGGTCCACATTCTAATGTTTCTAAAATAAATAGTATGCAAGAAACTGTTTATTTTAGTGGTGAAAAAAATGATTTTAATGAACAATATGTTTCTTTTAATGAAACGTTTCAAAAATTTAATTTAGAGAAAAGTGTTTTGGAATTGATAAACAATTCCCCTCCTTTAATAATGAATTATTCTTATAAAATAAACAATGATGTAAAGGTTGTTTTAAATAGACAAAGTAAATTGTCATCTAAAGAAAAGCCAATATGCTTTTTTTCTAGGAATAATAATGAATGTTTTTTAATTTCTGAAGGCATTTGGCGTTGGAGGCTTAATAATTTTTTACAAAAATCAAATCATGATTCTTTTAATTCATTAATTATTAAAATTGTAAAAAATTTGTTAATTGAGAGTGACAGAGATAGATTAAAATTAAATTTCAAATCTGTATATAACTTTGGTGAATCTGTAGTTTTTAAATCTGAATTATATAATGAAAATTTAGAACTAGTACCAAGCCAAGAAATTAATTTAAATTTAAAGGATGAGGAAAATAATGAATTTAATTATTCATTTATTTCTTTTGGTGGTGATTATCTATTAAATCTTGGAGAATTAAATCCAGGTAGTTATCAATTTGTTGTAACTACAAATTATGATGGTGAAAATTTTGTAAAGAAAGGTGATTTTATTGTTAGAAATTCGT
>CABYOB010000012.1 GCA_902520385.1 uncultured Bacteroidota bacterium | reverse complement strand
AAACATGTTTTTAATGATAATAAAGTTCTATATGAAAAAGCTTTTAATAAAAAGCAACACAATCATTTAATTTGTGTAAAATGTAATAAAATTCAAGAATTTTGTGATCCTAGATTACAGAGTATTATACAGTCGGCAGAAACTCTATTAAAATTTAAAATTTCTAAACACTCTTTAAATTTTTATGGACATTGTTTAAATAATAATTGTAAAAAATAAATAACATGAAAGTTGATGTACTTTTAGGATTACAATGGGGAGATGAAGGAAAAGGGAAAATTGTTGACTTCCTAGGAAAAAAATATAATATTATTGGAAGGTTTCAAGGTGGGCCAAATGCAGGTCATACTATTAAATTTAATGGAGAAACCCACGTACTTCATACGATTCCCTCAGGAATATTTCAAAAAAAAACAAAAAACATAGTTGGAAATGGAGTAGTAATTGATCCAATAATTTTTTCTAAAGAACTTGAAAAACTAAATGAAAATAATATTTCATTCAAAAAAAATCTTTTTATTTCTAGAAAAGCACATCTTATTTTACCTACTCACAGGTATTTAGATGCAGCGTCTGAAATAGCAAAAGGAAAGAAAAAAGTTGGATCGACTCTAAAAGGCATTGGCCCTACTTATATGGATAAAACTGGCAGAAATGGTTTAAGAGTCGGTGATATTGAATCAACAAGTTTTACAAAAAAATTTCAATCTTTAACTAAAAAGCATAATGAAATTTTAAAAAAACACTATAACTACAAGAATCCAAATCAAAAAAAGGACCAAGAAATTTGGTTAAAATGTATTAAAAGTTTTAAAAAATTAAATATAGTTGATGGAGAATATTTTGTTAATAATAAAAAAGAAAATAAAATACTTGCAGAGGGAGCACAAGGAACACTATTGGATATTGATTACGGTAGTTATCCTTTTGTAACTTCTTCAAATACAATTGCTGCTGGAGCTTGTGTTGGCCTAGGGATTGCTCCAAATAAAATTAATAATGTAATTGGAATTTTTAAAGCATATTGCACAAGAGTAGGATCGGGTCCTTTTGCAACAGAATTATTTGATCATATTGGGAAAAAGATACAAAAAACTGGAAATGAATTTGGATCTACAACAGGTAGATCAAGACGATGCGGATGGTTAGACTTACCCGCACTAAAATATGCAACTATGATTAATGGTGTTACTGAACTAGTAATTACAAAAATTGATGTTTTAACAAATTTGAAAAAAATAAAGGTCTGTACGCATTATGAATACTATGGCCAAAAAATTAATTATTTACCTTATGAATTAAACACAAAAAAAATCACACCTATTTATAAAGAATTCAATGGCTGGAAAGAAAATATTACAGAAATAACTAAATTTGAAAAACTGCCTAAGAACTTAAAAAAATATATCAAATTTCTAGAAAAAGAAATTAAAATTCCAATAAAAATTGTTTCAGTAGGTCCTGATAGAAAAGAGACAATTTATAGATAAAATGAAAAAATATATATTAAATATTTTTTTCATACTCAGTATCACTTTTTTTTATTCATTTTCTCAAAATGAAGTTAAAATATTACAATCAGACTATTTACAAAACCATACAATAAATAAAGAAAAATATGATATGTTCTGTGGTAATGTAATTGCTCAATACAAAAACCATAAGCTATATTGTGATACTATTTTTATATCAAATGATGGAAAATATGTTAAAGCTAATAGCAAAAAAAAATCTACAATAAAAGACTCCGAAGGTGCTAGAATTGAATCAAAAATAATTGAATTCTTTAAAAATGATAGTATTATAAATTTTACTGAAAAAGTTATATTCAAAAAACAAAAAAATGAAATTCAAACTGATAACTTAATTTACAATCCTGATAAAAAAATTATTTATTATAGAAAAGGTGGTAAGTTAACAGAAGATGACAATATAATATCCAGTCAAACTGGATTATATTATACTAAAGATGAATTTGGTCAATTTTCAGAATCAGTGAGTATAAAAACTAAGTCATATGAAATTAAATCTGAAAATTTAGATTTAGATAATAAAAACAATATTATTTTTTTAAATAGCAGATCCATAATTCAATCAGAAGATGTAATAATAGAGGGGGACTGGGGTATTTTAGATAAAAGCAAAGAATCCCTCAATGTTTGGGGTAATGGAATAGTCAATTCTAAAAATAGAATTATATACTCAGATAGTATTTATATAGATAAAAATAAAGAAAAGCTGTTTTATGGAAATACTGAATTACATGAGAAAGAAAATATTAAAATTTATTGTCAAAATTTATTTGAAAAAGAAGGCTATTCAGAATTTAAAGGAAATCCTAAAATTGAATTTAATTCTGAAAGTGGAAATATTATTATTGAAGCAGATGAAATGCAATTAAATAATAAAGATTCAATTCTTTTAATTAAAAATAATACATATATATTTAGCGATTCAATTCAAGGAAAATGTAAAAATTCAAAATTAAATTTAAAATCTGAAGCCATTTGTATGTTACAAGACCCTGTACTATGGACAACAAAAAATCAAATTAGTGGAGATACTATATATATTTTTACGAAAAATGAAATTCTAGATAGTTTATATATTCCTAATAAAAGTTTTATTATTTCTAAGAAAAAAAATAATTATTTCAACCAAATTAAAGGCAAGGAATTACAAGGGAAATTCAAAAATGGAAAACTAACCAAGATAATGTTAAGAGGTAATACAAAATTAAAATATTTTGAAACTGACTCATCGAATAAAATATCTGGCTTAAATGATATTATATGTAGTAGTATTTTAATTTCTATAAAAGAGAGTGAAATAAATAATATTAAATTCAATTCTAAACCTGAAGCAATATATACACCTAAAAAATTATTAAATACTGAATTATTAATTATGGATGGTTTTATTGATAGATTTAAAGAAAAAAGGTATTAAATTACAATAACTTCTATCACTATATTCTTTAGTTTGTAAGACTACTGATTTAGAAAAAAAGTAAAAAAAATGAATAAAATCTTATTTGATAAGATTTTTTTATTAGCTTTGGTCTGTTAATTTAAATTAATATTAATTATGAAAAGAATTATTTTAACCTTTGTAGCGGTAACTGTTATGTTATTCTCTACTAACGCACAAACTAAAAAAGGTACTATCCTTTTAGGTGCGGGATCTCAATTAAGTCAAACTTCTTGGACTGATTTAGCAATCACACCAAAGATTGGATATTTCATTCAAGATGGTTTAGCTTTAGGAGCAATGATTCATTTTGACTCTGATGATCAATACTTTCCACAATATGATGGAGTTGCTGTAGCTAACCCTGCAGCCCCAGGAGGAATTGAAATTATCGGTGGTCACGATGAATACACTTTAACAAACAATTCTAGAACATTCGGCGTATTCGGTAGATACTATGCTGCTAGAAACTTATTTATGGAAGTAAATATGTCAAGTAGCACTACTCAATCAGAATCGTGGGGTGAAATGACAACTTTTGATGTTGATGCTGGTGGAAACATTTCAGCTGTAACAACAGAAGGCGTTATGCAATCTAGAACTCAATCAACTCATGTTGGTATAGGAATGGGTTACACTCTTGTTATGAGAGAGCATATAGCTATTGAGCCTTATGTAAACCTTGATCTAATTGTTGATGGTGAAAGTGTTAATACTGGATCTGAATCTACTGATTTATCTGGTTCTAGCTTTATAGCTGGTGTAAACTTTAGCTTATTCTTTTAATAAGTTATAGATTAAAACAAAAAAAGGGACTCGTTTGAGTCCCTTTTTTTTGATTCAATTTTTAATATATTTTTTTTTCCAATCTAAAAGACTCTTTCTCCAATATTTTAATTCGTGAAGAACTGTAATAGAATTATCATAAATTATAATATTATCTTCTATATTTTTATTTCTAATTTTATTCTTTAAATCTATAAAAGTTAGAAACTCTACTAAATCAGAACTTTTTTTTCTAAATGCTATAAGATTATTATTTATTAAGTTTTTATTTAAAATAACACCCAATTCTTTTATTTTATTAAAGAGTTTGTCAATTGAACAACCTGAAGCATTTAACAAATTAGAGTCAACAAAAACAAAAATAAAATGAGAATCAATAATTAAACTTGTACTTTTTATCTCTTTACCATGTGAATTCCAAGACTTAAGAAAACGTTCTATATTAAAAGAAATAATTTCTTTTTCTTTTTCTTTTAAAGCAGTTAATGATTGGAATATCCATAATTTAGAATTAGGGTCAAATAACTCAACGTGTTTAAAAATTAAATCATTCATTAAAAACTTTCTTTTGCTTTTGAAATTATTTCAACAATATCCAGGACCTCAACTTCAGATTCTTTATTTTGGTTTTTTACACCATCTGTTAACATTGTGTTACAAAAAGGACATCCAGTTGCAATAATTTTTCTTTTTTGTTGGAAAGTAGAGTTTATTTTTTTTTTATCTTCAAAACCAAGAGTTTTTAAAGCCTCTAAAGTTCTATTAATATTTATATCTTGTTTTCCTTTTTCTGGTTCTTTAAACATTTGAGCTCCACCTGCACCACAACAAAATGATTTATTTTTAGATCGATGCATTTCATTAATCTTAAATCCAACGTAATTCAGTAGAGCTCTTGGTTGGTTATAAATTCTATTGCCCCTACCTAAATAACATGGATCATGATATGTTATTATAGTGTCTTTATAAATTTTATTAAGCTTTAATTTATTTTTATTAATTAATTGTATTAAAAATTCAGTGTGATGAAAAACTTCATATACGCCACCTAAGGATTTATATTCGTTTTTGATAGTATTATAGTCATGGGGGCAAGTTGTTACAATACGTTTAATATTATAGCTATTTAAAAGCTGAATATTCATTAATGCTTGCATTTGAAATAAAAATTCATTACCAGCTCGTTTTGCAACATCTCCACTTGCTGATTCTTCAGTACCTAAAACAGCAAAATCTACGTTAGCAATATTTAAAATTTCTACAAACGATCTAGTTATTTTTTTTGCTCTATCATCAAAACTACCAGCAGAGCCAACCCAAAATAAAATTTCTGGCTTTCTACCCTCTTGAACCCATTCAGTCATTGTTTTTACTTCTAATTCCATATTATTTGAAAACTTGAATTTTTACATTTTTCTCAACTAAATCAGTAAACTTACCGTCATATCTTGTTGCTCTAACCATATGATTATCAATCCAATGGTAATTACCGCCTCTTGGTTTATCCATTAATAAACCGTGATACTTAAAACCATGTTTATTTAACCACTTCTTAGTTACTTCTCTATGAATTTCTAGTCTAGAAGTAAAAAAAGTTATAATATGACCATCATTGTACCACTTATTTAATGTTTTCAATGCCTCTGGATAAACTTTTGCATCCAACATCCTTTCAGGTTGTTCATTTGGAATATCATCACAAATAGTTCCATCAATATCAATTAAATAATTTTTTACTTTTTCTGGTAAAACAGGACTAATACTATTGCCATCAATAGTTTTTTTAATTAATTTAATTTTATTCATTTTCTTTCCATTTTAATCTATCTGAAGCAGGAAATGGCCATGGAGCTCCATTATTTTCTATATTAGAAAAAACTGAGTTTAGTTCAGATGGAGCAGATGATTCCTCCATAACCGCATATCTTCTTAAATCCATAATTATTGAAAGGGGATCAATATTTATGGGACAAGCCTCAACACAAGCATTACAAGAGGTGCAAGCCCATAACTCTTCAGGTTTTATATAATCATTTAATAATGATTTTCCATCATTAAAATCTTTTCCATTTTTATCAATAACATTTCCCAACTCTTCTACCCTATCTCTAACATCCATCATTATTTTCCTTGGAGATAATTTTTTTCCAGTAATATTAGCAGGACATTCAGAAGTACAACGACCACACTCTGTACATGAGTAAGCATTTAGTAACTGAAGCCAATTTAAATCTCTAACATCTTTAGCGCCAAATGTTTCAGGGGAAACATCAGATGTTTGTGAAAAAGGATCTACACTAGGATCTAACATAACTTTAACTTCCTTAGTAACTGATTTCATATTCGAAAATTGTCCTTTTGGATCTAATTTTGAATAATAAGTACTCGGAAAAGCAAGAAGAATATGAAGATGTTTTGAAATAGCTAAATAATTTAAAAAACATAAAATACCTATAATATGAAACCACCAAGAAAATCTTTCAATAATTATTAACGAACCAGTACTTAGATTCTCTAATAAGGGAACAATAAAAAAATTACTTACAGGAAATGAGCCAGCTTGGATATATTTATCAGGATAGTTTATTTGTAAAATTGAATCCGCAGCATTCATTGTTAGAAAAGCCACCATCAATAAAATTTCAAATATTAAAATAAGATTCCCATCTAAAGTAGGCCAACCTTTCATTTCAGATTGCACAAATCTTTTTATTCTAATAATATTTCTTCTGATTAGAAAGATTACTACTGAAACTAAAACTAAAAAAGCAAAAATCTCAAAAAAAGCAATAAGAAAATCATAAAATCCACCAAGAAAAGATAATACTCGATGGGTACCAAATAGACCATCTATTACAATTTCTATAAGCTCAATATTAATTATGACAAAGCCTAAATAAACAACTAAATGTAAAATAGCTACAACAGGTTTATCAAACATTTTAGATTGACCAAAAGCAATAAATAATACTCTTTTCCATCTCTCTTTTTTATTATTGGATAAAACACCACCCTTTCCTAAAGAAATGTTTCTATATATTTTCTTGAAATTTCTGGAAAAAATAAATAAGCTAAATGAAAAAATTAAAAAAAATAAAATTTGAAATTTATACTGTATTATATATTCCATTTAAATATTATTTATTTTCTTAAAAGTTTAATTTCTTTTAGATATTTTTTTGGATTTTTTTCAAAATCATCAACTAATGATTTAATACTAGATAAAGTTTTTTCCATTTCTTTAATCAAATCATCATTATTAATCATTTTTCCTATAGAACCATTACCATCATCAATTTTATTCAAAATAGAATTAAGTTTTTTTAAGTCTTTATTTAAATTAATAGACAATTCTGGTAATGACAATGCGGAAAGGTCATCACTAAAATCTGATAAATTAGATATTAGTTTGTTAAACTCATCTGAGTTTTTAGAAAAGTTTTTAACAATCTTTTCTGAGCTAGAAATAAGTTCATTTACGTTTTTTTCGTTATTAAGAATAATTCTATCAATATCTGAAGTTAGATTTGTTATTTTATCTAAAAGATCTAATATAGGGACGACAATTTGTTGAATGTCAAAACCATCAAATTGTTGAGAAAATTGTGACATTAATCCATTTAGACTCCCATTTAAAGTATCTCCCGGTAAAATCTTTTCACCAGGTAGTAATTTCAAAAGAATTATTTTTGTTCCTAAAAATCCATCATCTTGAATTTCAAATATAGACTGTTTAGTTAACTGATTTAACACATTTAGCTCATCTATTGTTACTTCAACTAACCAAGAATTATTAGATGGAATTAAAGTCAAATCTGTCACTTGACCTATAACCCCTCCATTAATTGTTATATCATTTGATTTCTCTAAGCCATCTATGTCAGTATATTTAACATAAAACTTATTACTATTATAAAGTGGATTATTGTCTCCGGATAAAAATTTAATTCCAAAAAATAAAGCTATCCCAGTAATAACACATATAATTCCTATATAAAACTCTTTTTTAAACATAAAAAATTTATTCTTCCTCTAAAATAGACAAAACTTTGCTCAAATCTGTTTTATTTTTATTAAAAAATCCTACAATAAAACTATCAAAAAATCCATAATTTTTCATTTTATTTTGTATTACCTTAATTTCAGAATAAGAATTCGCTTTTCCATAAAAATATTTAAAAAGTGTATTTTCCTTAATACAAAAAATTAAATCTTTATTTAATTCATTATTATTAAATTGAATAGAGTCTTTTGATGCGAAAAATTGAACAGATAAAAAATTTTCTATTTCATCATATTTTTGATCAGAATGTAATTGAGTAGTGTCTTTTTTTACTAAATTATTTATTCTTTCACTTGATAAATCATCAATTTCTTTTTTATAATCTTTAAATGCATTAAAAATTGACTTAGCTACTTCATCCTTTCCTGTATCTGAATTCAAATAATCTTCTTCACGTTCATTTGTAATAAATCCAACCTCAATTAAAACACTTGGCATAGTTGTTCTACTAAGGACTAAAAAACCTGCTTGTTTTACTCCTCTGTTTTTTCTATTAGATGATTTTCCAAATTGATTTTGAACTTTTGAAGCAAAATTTAATGCATACCCGATATATTTAGATTGATACATATTCAAAGCTATATAAGATTCTGGCTCATTGGGATTAAATCCTCCATATTCTAGTTCAAAATTTTCTTCCATTAAAATTGAAGAGTTCTCTCTCATTGCTATCTTTAAATTACTATCAGTTTTATGGGGGCCCATTACATATGTTGAGGAACCTGATGCAGATTCATTAGTGAAAGCATCACAATGAATTGATATAAATAAATCCGCATTATTAATATTAGCAATTTGAGATCTATTTGAAAGTTTTATAAATTCATCCTTAGTTCTTGTGTATAATACATTAATATCAGGAAAAAAATCATTAATATAATCCCCCAAAATGATTGAGATATCAAGAGCTATATCCTTTTCAAATACTTTATACCTACCAGTTCCCGGACTTCCTGGGTCCTTACCACCATGTCCAGGATCAATCACTATTGTATTCAAACCAAAAAAAGCACTTTCTTGTGAAAGAATCAAAAAAGGAAAATTAATAAGAAAAAATACAAGAAATATAAAATGTGTTCGTTTCAAAGAATATTGTTTTATTTTTATAACATAATACAGAATTTAACTAATTAGATGAAAGCATTTTGAAATATTTAAAAATATTACTAACATTCTTCTGTATAATTCTTCATAATTATTGTTTTAGTAAAAATAATTACGTATCCCAAAATGATTCAATTAAAGATAAAAGCCTTGACGATCAAATAGAATATTTTGCAAGTGACTCAATAGTCTATGACTTAGAAAAGAATATTATCATGCTTTACAATGAAGCTAAAGTTAATTATAAATCCATAAAACTTCAAGCATATTATATAACTATAAATTTAAATGATAATACTTTATTTGCTGAAGGAAAACTTGATTCTAGCCTAGTTTTAACACAAAATCCAATTTTTTTTGAAAATGGAAAAGAGTATAAATCAAAAACCATAAAATATAATTTTAAAACTGAAAAAGGTCTAATTACAAAGCTATTAACAAAGGAGGGAGAAAGTTTTTTACATGGAGAAATTGTTAAAAAAGAAAAAAATAAAACACAATATCTTTCTAAGGGATTGTATACAACTTGTAACCACGAAGAACCGCATTTTTATATAAAAGCTAATAAAGTAAAATTTATTGAGGGAGAAAAATTTATTTCTGGACCCGCAAATCTAATTATTGAGGATATTCCTACACCAATTATTTTACCATTTGCGGTTTTCCCAATAACAAATAAGAGAAGCTCTGGATTATTACTACCAAGCTATGGAAATTCTGTTGCACTAGGATATAATTTAAAGGACTTAGGATATTATTTTGGAATTAATGATTATATAGACTTAAAACTAACAAGTGATCTTTTTACCAGAGGAAGTTATAGACTTGGTATTAATTCTAATTATAAAAAAAGATATAATTATCAAGGAAGTATCAATATAAATTTTTCAAAAACAAAAATCGGAGAAAAATTCAGAAATGATTTTAGTTTAAATAATGATTTTAGTATTAAATGGAGACATGAAGAAGATCCGAAATTAAGGCCAAATTCCAGATTTTCAGCAGCTGTAAACATTGCTTCAAGTAGTTATTCTCAAAATAATTTATACTCCACAGACTATCTTCAAAATAGTCTATCCTCAAATATTAGTTGGAATAAAAAATGGGAAGAAAAACCTTATAATTTGTCTTTAAACATGAGACATTCTCAAAATACACTATCTAAGCAAGTTGATTTAACAATACCTGAAATCAACTTTACTACAGGAAGATTAAAAATAATTAAAGATTCTAAAAAACCAGCAATTTTCACAAACCTTGGCTTGAGTTATAGTTTTAACTCTAGAACACTTTTAAGTAGACCTGATAGTTTATTATTTAATAAAGTAAATAAAAACATTAGATCAGGAATAAAGCATACTATTCCCCTATCTACATCATTCAGCATACTAAATCACTTAAATATATCACCTTCATTTAATTATATTGAAAGATGGTACTTTAAAAAAAGAACACAAGAGTGGAATAGTAACACTAATGAGATTGTCTTAGATACTACATCTGGTTTTTATCAAGTTAGAGATTTTAATTTATCTATAAATACTAGTACAAAAATATATGGAATAGTAGACTTTAAAAAAAGTACTTTTAGACATGTAATAACTCCTTCTTTATCTTTTAGTTATCATCCTGATTTTTCAAATGAAAAATGGAACATTTATTCTACTGTTCAAAACGATTCTATTGGATCAGAAAATACTTACTCATATTTTAATGGATCTATCTATGGAATTCCAAAAATTGGAAAATATGGAAATATTTCTTTTTCACTGAGAAATAATCTTGAAGTGAAATTAAAAGAAAAAGAAAACAAAAAAATCAAAATTATTGAAGATTTTGCAATTACAGGTAACTATAATATTGCCGCTGACTCTATAAACTTAAGTCCTATTTATTTTACTCTGAGAAATAAAATTTCAAAAAATTTCGATTTTCAAATGAGCTCAACAATTGATCCTTATAAAATAAATGAAAATGGTGCTAAAATAAATGAATTTTTAATTGAAGACGGAAAATTGGGAAGAATCACATACAGCAATTTTAATTTTAATATGAGATTTGCTAATAAAGAAAATACAAATGAAAATGATTTTCATGTTCCTTGGAATATTAATTTATATTATAACATAAACTATAGAAAACCTTCAACTCAAAGTGAAATAATTCAATCTTTAAATTTTGATGGAGAAATTATTTTAACAAAAAAATGGAATATTAAATTTAGGTCTGGATATGATTTGAGAAATAAAGACTTTACTTTTACTTCTATAGACTTATATAGAGACTTACATTGTTGGGAAATGATGTTCAATTGGGTACCATTTGGAAACAGGAAGAGTTATAATTTCGTTATAAGAGTAAAATCTGATATTTTACAAGATTTAAAAATTGAAAAGAAAAAAAATATTTTTGATTCTAACTACTTATCCAATTTTTAATTATTTCCTCTCCATATTGAGTTAAAATAGATTCAGGATGATACTGTATCCCCCTCAAATTATATTTACTATGTTTAAAAGACATGATATGATTATTTTTATCCATTGAAGTTATTATTAGTTCTTGGGTCTTTTCTTTTTTTATAACCCATGAATGATATCTTCCAACGTTAAAATCTTCTGGTATATTTTTATAAAGAAATTCATCGTTACTAAAGTGAGTGATCATGGTTTTTTTACCATGTATCACATTCTTTAAATTTACTAACTTCAAACCTAAAAAATTAGCAATTGTTTGACAACCTAAACAAATACCTAAAATATCCTTTTGGTTAAAATAACTTTTAAGAACTTCAAATAAAAGAGGATAATCTGAGGGAACACCTGGTCCAGGAGAAATAATTATTTTTTCAAATTTTTCTATTAAATCAATATTTATTTTATTTACTCTAATTACTTCTACATTTTTTACATATTTCTCACATATATGCATTAAATTATAAGTAAAAGAATCAAAAACATCTATAATTAATAAGTTCATGAAAAAATGAAAAAAGAAATATACTCAAATAATGCTCCAAAACCAATAGGTCCGTACAGTCAATGTATTAAGTACGATAACTTAATTTTTATTTCTGGACAAATTGCTATTAACCCAAAAACAAATAAAGTTATTAGAAACAACATAACAGATGAAACAAAAATGGTGATGAAAAATATAAATAATATTTTAAAAGAATGTAATTGCACATTTAGCGATATTGTTAAATGCAGTATTTTTTTATCAGATATAAGTTTATTTGATAAAGTTAATGAAATTTATAGTCAATATTTTTCTAAACCTTTTCCTGCTAGAGAAACAATTGAGGTAAGTAGATTGCCAAAAAATGTTAATTTAGAAATTTCAGTGATAGCAATTTGTAAATAATTATATTTGGGAAAAAAAATGAATTTCGATATTATTATTATTGGTAGTGGACCTGGAGGATACGTTACTGCTATTAGAGCTTCACAATTAGGTTTTAATACTGCTATTGTAGAAAAAGAAAGTCTTGGCGGTGTATGTTTAAACTGGGGATGTATCCCCACTAAAGCTCTTCTAAAAAGCGCTCAAGTTTTTGATTATATAAATCATGCAAAAGACTATGGCATTGAAGTGAAAAAAGCTACAGCAAACTTTAAATCTATTATAGATAGAAGTAGAAACGTAGCAAGTGGGATGAGCAAAGGAGTAGAATTTTTAATGAAAAAAAATAAAATTACAGTAATAAAGGGATTTGGTAAAATTAAAAAAAATGGAAAGGTTGATATAATAAATGGGACAGAAAAGAAAGAAATTTCGGGAAAACATATTATAATAGCTACAGGAGGTAAATCAAGAGAATTACCAAACTTAAAACAAGATGGTAAAAAAATTATTGGATATAGAGAAGCGATGACATTAAAAAAAATGCCAAAAAAAATGGTTATCGTTGGCTCAGGGGCAATAGGAGTTGAATTTGCATATTTCTATAAATCAATGGGTGTTGATGTCACAGTTGTAGAATATATGGAAAATATTGTGCCATTAGAAGACATTGATATATCTAAAGAATTAAAAAGATCTTTTAAAAAATATGGCATTAATGTATTAACAAACTCAAATGTAGAAAAAGTTGATAGTGATGGTGAGACTTGTAAAGTAAATATAAAAACTACAAAAGGAATAGAAATTATTGAAACTGATATTGTTTTATCCGCTGTAGGAATTGAGGCAAATATTAAAGGTATAGGTTTAGAGGAAGTAGGAATAAACACTGAAAAAGGAAAAATTTTGGTAAATGATTTTTATAAAACTAATATTGACGGTTATTACGCAATAGGAGATGTATTACCCAATCAAGCTTTAGCTCATGTTGCTTCAGCAGAAGGCATTTTATGTATTGAAAAAATAGCTGGTCATAATCCAGAAATAATTGATTATAATAATATACCTAATTGCACGTATTGTTCCCCTGAAATAGCTTCAGTAGGTTATACTGAAGAAAAAGCAAAAAATGCAGGATATGATTTAAAAATAGGAAAATTTCCATTCTCCGCTTCTGGTAAAGCCTCTGCTGCTGGACATAAAAATGGTTTTGTTAAAGTTATTTTTGATGCAAAATATGGGGAATTATTAGGATGTCATATGATTGGATATAATGTTACAGAAATGATAGCTGAAATTATTGTAGCAAGGAAATTAGAAACTACAGGTAATGAAATTTTAAAAGCTATTCATCCTCATCCCACAATGAGCGAAGCTATTATGGAAGCTGTTGCTGATGCATACGATGAAGTTATTCACCTCTAAAATCTAAAACTGCATTATATTTATAAGATTTATGAGGTGCAATATAAACACCCATATAATTAAATTTATCTGATAACATTATTTTTCTATGTCCTAAATCAGAATAATTACAATCTACAAGTAGATCTAATACTATTGATAAAGGATCATTTTCGCCATAATAACAACACTCTCCCCAAGAATAGTTAGAAATAATAGGATCACAACCACTACCCTTTTTCCTATTATGACCAATATAATCTAGCTTTCCAGATTCAATGGCATGACATTTTGCATGTAAATAAAATTCATTGTCAAAATATATTGGTTTTAAGGGACTCATATTCATCAATTTTCTATAAAGAGATTTATATTCTCTTGAACAATCTATTTTATCTTTATTTTCAATTAAAAAAGTTTGAGCAAACAATCTAGGGTTTATTCTAACTAAATTTAAATAATAAAAAA
>CABYOB010000011.1 GCA_902520385.1 uncultured Bacteroidota bacterium | reverse complement strand
TGCATCACCACAAGCTAAAGCTGCAGCATCTGCACAAACATTATTTGCAGGAGGTGCACAAGAAGAACCATCTCCGTTACACTCACCACAAGCATCAACTACTGCAGAACCTCCCCATTCACCAGTACAATCTTGTACACAGTCATTAGAAGTGTCATTATCACAAGTACCACAATTGTCTAACACAGCATCTCCATCAAGAACACCATTACAATCTGCAGTTTGATCTGAATCACAAATATCATCTGCATTAGTATCAATACAAGGACAAGAACAAGCACAGAAATCACCAAATGTAAGACCTTGAAGATCAAACATAGTAATCATAACTGGTGCCCCAAATTCATTAAACATCATATTGCCATCATCATCAGTAGCTGGAACCATACCATTAAAAGCACAAGCTTCAGCTTCTGTAAATCCATAAGCAGGACTCATCATAGTAGCTAGCGCATCTTCACATCCAAATCCATAGAACACTGCTGCTACAGCATCATTGTTATTTGTACCTGGACCATCACAAACTACTGGATCGCCATTACATAAGAATCCTTCAGCGGCAGCAGGCTGACCACAACCACATCCAAGATCTAAAGAATCATCAACAACTATTGATGCAGCTCCAGCAACATTTCCTGAAAGCTCTGCGTTAGCAAGATCAGCATCAGTAGGCATATTTGGTATACTTACTGAATTGAAAATTACTGAATCATCAGCTGGATCAATTAAACTAAAGTCTACTGCAGTGTTTGGTAATCCCGTTGTTGCATCAACACCATAAGTTGTAGATACAGTAACATCACCATTAAAACAACTAGAAGCTAAATTACCTCCTAAATAAATTGCTGTAGTAGTACCATCTGCATTTTCTATCGTCTCAGACCATGTAGCGTTAGTAAGTGTCCAATCATTTGAATCGTCACCATCAACATTAGCAGAAGAACCTGCTAATGTCGGTGCACCTACACCTCCTAGTTGATAAACATTTGAGTTCACCCAACTACCTGCTTCAAATACACAACACACTTCACAGTTTGCCTCATCCGGCGCTGTTTCACATGCAGGTACTACAATATCAGCACAAGTACAACCACAAAGATCTCTAGTAGTTGTTCCTGGTGCAACTTGATCTGTAAAAGCTGATAAATCAGTATCACAACCAAAACCAGGAATTGCAGCAGATAATAATGGTATACCATCATAACAACCACTTGCAGTTATAGCACCTTGAGAAGCTCCAAAAACTAAAGGACCAACAAGTGCATCCATATCCGTACCAGAACCAACACAATCAGGTGGAGTACATGATCCATCATCTTCTGTTGCTGCTACATTATAGTTTGTAGCAAATTGATTCGTACATCCTAAAACAGCTGGAGCACCGTAATCACAAGGATCAGATTGATCTTGATAAGGAACTGTAGTTCCTTCATCATTTACGTAAGTTCCAGAAGGAATTACTTCTCCATATGCAGTACCCAATGTATTCCAGTCTGCATATTCATCAGAAGTTAAATCAAATACATAATTTAAAGCAGAGTCATTTAAACAAGGACATCCATATCCAATGTCATAACCATCTGCTGAACCATCATTATTAGTGTCATAAGTACCAACTCCAGAATTCCAATCTGGGAAACCAGCACAGAATTCACCAGTACCACAATCTACAAAATCACCATTTGCATCTTGATAAGTACCCGAGTCACCGTTCAATAAATCTCCACCAACACCTGACCATTCTTGAGCCAAACCAGCAGACCAGTCTACTACATATGAACCAAATGCTTCATAGCCATATAAGTGCCATGCAACTTGAGATTCTTCAGAACCTCCACCAATTTCCATCACATAACAACCTGTTGCCATATCGGCTGGGAAACATGCTTGCGCAGTTCCATAATATAAACCAAGATCAGCACTAAGTGTTGCATTAGTTTCGTCAAAAGTAAATGGACCAGCGCCTGGTACTACTTGACCAGTAACCCAATCAACCACTTGGAAAGTATTTCCATTCCATCCATCAGCACTTCCACTTAAATCATACATGTCTAGAGTAAAAGTTAAATTAGGAGCAGGACAATAAAACTGTCCGTCACATCCTATATTATTATCAAGGTCAGGGTATGTACAATCTCCTGCTATAGTAGCAATAGGAGTTAACTCTATCCCATCAGGCCCTAGAGTGTTACCCGCTCCTGCATAATTACAAGCATCAGCTTCTAAACAACCAACAACACCACAACCTAATTCACCTGAAAATGGAGCGCCACCACCGACGATTGTCGCACCATAAGATGATAAAAACCAAGATACCTCATCAGGAAAAGCTCCTGAAGTAACTTCAATTTCAGTACAAGACGAGCCACCGATAACTCCTCCTGGTAAACAAACTGTAGTACTTTCAGTTGCACCTGAAGCCAATGTATATGTGAATCCTAATCCTAAAGGATCAAATAAAACATCATCAACTGTAACATTCATAATAGCACCGTCCCATCCATCTCCTTCAGAATCATTTGCTGTAAGTACAAATGGAGTGAATGTTGGATCAGCACAAGTAATAAGGCCATTTGCATCAGGACAATTTGTACCTGGAAGAGGGAATATACAATCTCCTTCTAGACCATAATTACATGCAGCATCATTATCACAAGTTGGCACTGGACATGTGTCAGTAACAGCTGGAGTAGCACTTGGAGTGTAATCCACACCTCCAATTGTTAATGTTCCTTCAAATCCGTCATTATACTGATCTGAAACTGTAACTACATACTCAGCTGGAAGAGCTACACAATCTGTTTGATTTGCTCCATTAGAACCAGATCCTGAAAGTATAATACTTCCATCACAACCTGTAATTTCCCAAGAATGCTCACCACAGAAACTTCCACAAGCATAAACTACTTCTGTATCATTACAAACAGGTGGCGGCTCAGTACATGAAGCAGAAACAGCTAATGCACCATCACCTAAGTTAGTAAATGATGAATAAGCTGCCGCAACAACAATATAAGTTGCATCAGCTGCAGTTTGGAAAACAACTTGAGATTGAAGACCATTAGTGTCATCATTATAAGTTACATAATCCCATCCAAATGAATCAGAACATTCAGAGTATACCCATAATCTAGTATCAAAAGAACTACCAAATGTGTTGATAGTAGCTTCTCCACCATTACCTGTAAATGTATAATATACGTCTCCACCTGATCCAGAATTACCTGCATCAGTAGCATATGTCATATCTGCTGTTAATGCATCACCACAAGCTAAAGCTGCAGCATCTGCACAAACATTATTAGCTGGTAAACAAGATGTACCATCTCCGTTACAAACATCACAAACGTCATATGCACCTACACAAGGATCTTCATCATCACAAACTCCGTCTCCATCTGCATCAGTACAAGATGGTGTACAAATTGCACTCCAACCAAATCCATCAGTTCCAATAGAACCATCAGACGTAAATGTCATAACAAGTACGTTAGAAGTTGAATTAAGTACTTGACCAGATAAATTACCACTTATAGTTCCTTCTACACCTTCTACAGTTAAGTAATCCCAAGGTGCTCCTTCTGTTGAACCAGATAATGTAATTATCATAGTCTCTCCTTCTGGAGCTGTAAATGTAAATGTATGAGAATCATTGTTTGGCGTAGGTCCGTAAAAACCATCTGATGCAGCATCACATGAAACTGCTATTGCAGTTGCACAAGAAGTACCATCACCACCACAAACATTACAAGCATCTTCTACAGCACCACTATCACAAACACCATCACAACCAACAACACCATCACAACTAACTGGTTCACACATAAGATCAGTTAAAGTTGGTATTGTTCCTTCATCAGAACCATCAGCACAATCTGCCGCCCCATCATTTATCCAACTTGTAGGTAAGTAACCTGTTGAACCCCAAGTAGTTGTACAGTACACTGTATTACCACTGGCAGCTATATAAGCAGGGTCTTCATCAAGACCATTAGTACAATCAGGAGTTCCACCATCACCTATCCAACCTGCAGGTACGCAGTCATTAGAAACGTAACTTTGTGAAAGTCCTTCACCACAGTATAAACCACCTGTGTTTGCGCAATCAATACAAGATTGAGCATTAACAATATTGAAGCAACAAAACGTAAGAATTGCTGCCAAAGAAAGTATAAAATTTTTCATCGGTAAAAATTTTTTAATTAATAAAACGGATTTTTCGTCCATACATAAATATAAATTACCCCGCCACATAAAATGGACATAATAACAGAGTAAAAGCCTCCGTTAAAGTATCTAAATTTTTGCGAATTAGGGTATAATTCTTATGTAAATATGGCCAAAATATATTAAAAAAACAAGGATTCTGAACATAAATTTGTTCATAAAACACAACTATTATTTATATGAAAAATTTACAATATGGACGTTAATAAAATAAATAAATTTAATTTTATGCATTGTTTATGAAAAAAGTAGCATTAATTATTTTAGATGGCTGGGGACATGGAATGAAAGACAAATCTAACGCTATATATAATTCTAAAACCTCCTATATAAATAGTCTGTATAAATGTTCTATTAATAATGAACTAATAACTCATGGTATAGATGTTGGTCTACCAAAAGAACAAATGGGCAACTCTGAAGTAGGCCATATGAATATAGGCGCAGGAAGAATTGTGTATCAAGATCTAGTTAAAATAAATCAAGAAATAAAACAAAACAAACTAGAAAAAAATCAAAATCTTATAAAAGCAATTAATGAGGCCCAAAAAAATAAAAAGAGCATTCACATAATGGGCCTTTTATCTGATGGAGGCATTCACTCTCATATAGACCATCTTTATGGAATTTGTAATCTAGGTATTAAAAAAGGTCTTAAAAATATTTTTATTCATGGTTTTACAGACGGAAGAGACACTGACCCAAAATCTGGAATAAAATACATTGCTCATCTTGAAAAAAAATATAAAAACACTATAGTTAAAATAGCATCAGTTACTGGAAGATATTATGCTATGGACAGAGATAATAGATGGGAAAGAACAGCAATTGCTTACAATGCACTAACTCAAGGAATTGGAAAATTAACCCAAAATATAAGCCATGAATTAGAAAATAACTATAAAAATAATATCACTGATGAGTTTGTAAAACCAATCATAGGCTCCATAGACAACAAGCCTATTGGAAAAATTAAATCAGGAGATGTAGTATTGTGTTTTAATTTTAGAAAAGATCGGTGCAGACAAATAAGTACTGTTCTAACTCAAGAGGATTTCCCTAAAAACCATATGAAAAAACTGGATTTGTCTTATTATACTATGACTAATTATGACAATACATTTAAAAATGTTACTGCACTTTTTAAAAAAGAAACGTTACAAAACACTTTAGGAGAAATTATTTCAAAAGAAGGACTAACTCAGTTAAGAATTGCTGAAACAGAAAAATATCCACATGTTACTTACTTTTTTTCAGGAGGAAAAGAAACTCCTTTTAAAAATGAAAAAAGAGTTCTTATTCCATCTCCAAAAGTAGCAACATATGATTTGAAACCTGAAATGAGTGCTAACGAATTAACTTCATCTTGTATTGAACAAATAAAACTTAACAAACCTGACTTTATTTGTTTAAATTTTGCGAATCCAGATATGGTAGGTCACACTGGCGACTTTAAGGCTGTTAAAAGGGCTGTTGAAACTGTTGACAAATGCACAGAAAAACTAGTTAAGAATCTAGAAGACTATAATATATTAATTATTGCTGACCATGGAAACGCTGAATACATGATCAATAATGATAATTCTCCAAATACTGCTCATACTATTAATAAAGTACCTGTCTTCTTAATTAACAGTAAGTATAAAAAAATAAAATCTGGTAAATTAGCCGATGTAGCACCCACAATTTTAAGTTTAATGAATATAGATAAACCTCAAGAAATGACAGGAAAAAACTTACTTATCTAGTTAATAATACATACCCTACCTTTTGAGTAGTTTCATTATTATATTTTAATTTATAAAAATAAACCCCATCAGGACAAACTTCACCAAGATTAAAATACGTACCATCCCAACAAGTACTATTTGAATGACTACAAGGAGCATAATTTTCTGACTTAAAAACTAACTCCCCCCATCTGTTGAATATTTCCATTCTACCACCATCTGAAACAGTTCCAAAATCTAAAGCAAAATAGTCATTATTACCATCACCATTTGGAGTAAATACATTTGGCGAAGCACAATCAACTACATTTACATTGAAAGAATAAGAAATTGTATTATCACAATCATCTGTTACTGTCATTTCGTATGCAAAGTAATCAGGGCTATCAGTGGGTATATACATATTTGGAAGATCTGAACCAATTAAAAGAGTATCTACACCAATTTCACCGTTTACATACCAATTAAAAGTAAATGAACCAGCACCCCCTGTAACATCAGGAATAATCACATCTTGCTCCCCAACACAAGCATTTACATTTTGAGGGGGCCATAAAACTTCCATAGGTTGATAATCCTCTGTCTGAATAAAAACTGAACTACTAGCTGAGTAACCACAAGCGTCAACAACATTAAAAGTATATTCCCAATCATTTTCAGGGTAAGTTGTTAAATTCAAAGTTAACTCATTACCATCTGGAGTAGTCCAAAAATAAGTCATAGGCTCTACACCCCCAGAGTAAGAACCCTCTAAAACAACTTCTTGACCAGCACAAACTGTCATACCTTCAGGAACATCTAAAATAATCGGACTAACATTATTAATTATTATTTCAATATCATTTTGTTCTACGCACTCATTTACAAAAGGGAAAGAAAATATAATTGTTTCATTTTCTTCTTCTATATTATCTGATATTGGAATAATATCTAAGCCTACAGATGTAACACCTGCAGGAACCTCAATAAAAGATGGTATATTAATTATATCCCCTCCGTTAGAAAAAGTTCCTGATATTTGGTAATAAAATATTGTGTCATTTGGATAAGCATAAGGCATTTGAAAAAACAATGTACTAGCCCCACAAGCTTCAGTCATAACTAAAGGATTTTCATAACTTTCAGAAATCACCTCAACAGTAGGAGTCAACAATAAAAATTCTAAATCAACATCAGCTTGCGCTATATTTTCACATTGATCCGTTGCCATCAAAGTATACTGACCAGGAACTAAATTTTGAACAGGTAAATTTATATCAGTACTTATTAATTCATCATTAAAATACCAACCATAATTAACCAAACCTACTCCACCGCCTACAATTCCAGGAATAGCATATTGATCTAACTCATCTTCACATACAATTAATTCTTCAGGAGCACTAGCATATAAATTGCCCGTTTCATATATAGTAACAGTTAATTGCTCCGGCCAATCAGAACATTCATCAATAAAATCAAAATAAAATTCTATTTCCTCATCGCCTTCAAAAATATTGTCTGCAAGAATTTCTATGGGAACAGAAACATTTGTTTCTCCAGCAGGAATCATTACTTCAAAACTTTCAATATCATAATCCTCTCCTAATGTTGCTGTGCCTCCGGTTGCAAACTCCACAAAAACATCTTCTTCTACAGGATCTGACAAGATAAAATCTAAATTACTTTGAAAACAACTTTCTGGCAACAAAGCTGGATTAGGAACATCACTAGAGCTTAGCTGAACATAAGGCGAGGGGTCTATATATGAAACAATCAACTCATCTGCAGCCATACCACCACAACCTTCTTGAACAATAAATTGGTATAATCCCTCAGGTGCATTGTCAAAATTTAAATTTAAATCAGTAGAAACAATTGATCCATTTAAATACCAAACGTAAAAATATGGCTCTAGACCACCATTAATTATTGGGTTTAGTGATATTGGATCTCCTTCACATAAACTAATATTGTCAGGAAGAAAAGCATCAACTTCAGCAGGTAATACTTCAACATTAGTAGTTGCTGAAACAATTTGATTCTGACAACTATCTAAAACTTCTACAGAGAAAAAAGTGCTAACTTCAGGGTTCTGAGTAATACTTGATTCAGTACTAATTAAAGAACTATTCTCATCAAACCAAGAATAAAAATAAGGCTCAACACCCCCACTGACGTTAGCTGAAATTACCACCTCACCAAAACAATCTGTATCAATTTGTTCTGGAACGTCAATAATTAATTCTTCTTGATCTATTATACTAAGTTCTATTGTCTGTGTTTCTAAATCTGAACAAGCAACTGGTAATCCATTAATTGTGATAATTAAACTTTCTGTTCCTTCACCTAAACCATCGTAAAAAACCTCTATTGGTAAAACATATTCTTCTTGATTTGCTGGAAGAGTAATTTGATCTGGTAAATTTTCATAATCAACACCCATAATAGCATCCCCACCGTATGAAAGGTCAACAACTAAATCCATAGTCATATCACCTGTTCTAGTAAATTGTAAATTTAAATCTCCACAACCTTCTAAAACTGAATTTCCAGTGATGTCAGCTTCTGAATTAAAAGAAGTTACCTCAATAGCAGGGCTAGCAAAGCTATTGGCTTCTAAAAAAACACCTGAATCTAAAGCCGTATCTAAACAATTTCCTATTGCTAGTTTTATATGATAAGTCTCGTCACATATTAATCCAGAAATATATGCTTCTAAGGGAACTGTGAAACCTGTAAAGCCACTAACTGTGTTTTCAGGTGCAGGAGGAACATTAGGCCCTTGTGGACCTCCTCCAAATCCTCCATAATCATTATCAACCCAATACACGTTATAACTTTCAAAATTTGGATCTATATTGTTACAATCCGGATCATCTATAAGTTCACCGGCATTGATTGTATTAATAGCAACTGGAGTGTTTGTGCCAGGAACCAATGCGATATTAACTGCACCATTAGTATATGCCCCATTAATACCAGGTCCACTTACAAAAAAACCAAAAACGTCATTAAAACTAGAACAAGTATAACTCGTATATTCAGCAGAGCCAAAAACATAATTAAAAGTCATTGTTTCTGATTGAGCGACAAAATCAAACTCTAAAAGGGTCACATTGTTTATATTAAATCCACCCATCCCCATTTCATCTAATAGCTGTCCTAAATCCGCATCACCAGCAATATTGGGCGCTCCTCCACCAAAACCACCTGTTACAAAATCAATACCTCCCGTACACAATAAAACTCCATTATCAAAACCTAAATTAGCATTTACACCATCAAAGAAGCCAATATTATCAGGAGCACTTTGCCAAGTAAAATTTGATGCCACCATTCCAGACCCAAGTAAAACATCAGTCACTAAATAATCAGGAGTATTGTAAGGAGCTAAATTAGTTGTTGTTATTTGTGAAATTGATTTAGCAACAAGAAAAATAGAAAATAATAAAATAATATTTGACAATTGTAATTTCATAAATTTTACTTTGCTAATGTGACTTTTCCAGTTTGAATTTTTTGCCCAGTATCACCATTATGAACAATTACTTTATATGAATAAACCGCTTGCTCCGCGGGATTTCCATTTAAATAGTTCCCATCCCAACCTTCTTCAGGATCTATTGTTCTAAAAACTTCTTTTCCCCATCTATCAAAAACTATTAATTCATATTCATCACTTCCAATAACACTTACTCTAAATTTATCATTATGACCATCATTATTTGGAGTAAAAATAGTCGGAGGATATATATATAATGTTGGATAAATATGTACTATGATTGTGGCCTCACTTAAACACCCAAAGCTATCTTCTACCGTCAGAGAAACATAATATTCCCCTGGTCCTGGAAAAGTGTGAATAGGCTCATATTCATTAGAAATAGGAGAGCCATCACCAAAATCCCAAACATAACTATCATAAATTTCTTCAGTAAATTGGTCAAATTGAATAATATTATCTTCCTGCTCTTCATAATAAAAATAAGGAGGGGGTGGTTCAGAGGGCGAAACAAGAAAATTTTCTGTACTTGCATTGCCACAAAAATCTGTAATTGTAACATAGTATTCTTCTGCCTGACCTTGAACATATATATAAGTCTCCATAGTGGTGTCTCCAGTAGACCAATCAAAAGAAAAATCTTGAAAAGATTGAGGAACATCGGTAAAAAGATCATTAAAATTTAGCTCTAAAAGCTCCCCCTCACAACCTTGAGCATTATCAACAATGAAAGATGGGCCATTATATTGATTTATTTCTAATGGTATTTGAAATGGAATCTCTTGTTGATTACAATTATCAATTACTATCCCACTGTAAGAATTTAAAAAATCTTGAGGAAAAACTATCATTTCATTACCATTAACAATATCTGTTGATTGAATATTATTCCAAACAATAGTATATTCAGAATCACCAACAGGATTGATGCTAACTAGACCTTCCATACCAACACATATAGGAGTTATTGAGTTAGAAAAAATTTGAGGCGGTAATGGATTGTCTGCAACAACTTGTGTAACTCCTTCAATAAAATCAGAGGTACAATTATCAATAACTTCTAATAAGAATTGTTGAGAACTTCCTTGGCTCAAGTCAAAAACAATACTATTATTAGCTGTTGTAGATCCGTCACTCCAAACATAGGAAAAGTCACCTGATCCCCCTGAAATATACGGCTCTAAGATAATCGTTTCATTATCACAAGCAACATATTCTGGTATATCAATATTAATTGACTCATATTCAGACACATTAACACAAAATTCAATTGGTAAAGTCTGTTGATCTCCACATTCATCAGTAACAGTTAATGTGTAAATTGAATTGCTTTGAGGATTTACTGTAACAGACTCTTGAGAGGAAATAATACTTCCTGAAGCATCTTGCCATTCATAAAAATATGGAGGCCCCATACCCCCAGAAATACTTTCTGGTTGCAAAATTGCCACATCACCAAAACAATTAATTTCTTCGCATTCACCAGGTTCTACTATAATTTCTGGCTGGTCAAATATAACCATTTCAATTATTTGAACATCAACATCCCCACAAGCATCAGGTAAGCCAGTAACTGTTATAATTAATGTTTCTTGGTCATCAATAATCCCATCATAAAAAACATCAAACGTTAATATATACTCTTCTTGATTTGGAGGAAGTAAAATATCTGTCGGTAAATTTTCATAGTCTATCCCATATGTCGATGTTCCAGAATACGACAATGACACAGGAAGTTCTCCCTCTAAATCTCCAGAACGAACAAATTCTAAAGATACTGTTCCACATCCCTCTAAAATTCCTCCATCTGCCCCAGCTAAGTCAAAATTAGGTATAGCATCCACACTAACAGATGGGCTAATAAAACTATTAGCTTCTATGAAAACTACGGAATTCAAAGCACTATCACTTGCATCTGCAATCGCTAATTTTATATGATAAGTCTCTCCACAAACTAAACCATCATAAGTGGCCTGTAATGGGACTGTAAAACCACTTATACCTGAAACAGTTGCTTCTGGAGCAGGAGGTTCATTTACGCCTTCCCAGTCTGCTCCATTATATTGATTATCTATCCAAAAGATATTATAACTAGCCCAACTTGGATCAATATCATCACATGTAGATGCCACTCCACTTCCAGTTGGAGAACCAGAATTTAAAGTGTTTACTGCTACAGGCGTGTCAGTAAATTGGCCAGGATTATCAGGATCAGGAACCAGTGCAAGATTAACGGCGTTATTAGAATATATTCCATTAATTCCTGGCCCACTCAAAAAAAAGCCGAAAATATCATTAAATTGAGTGCAAGTATAACTTGCATATTCTGTAGATCCAAAGACGTAATTAAATGTGACTAATTCTGATTCTGCAACAAAGTCAAACTCTAAAACAGTAACATTATTAACATCCCAAAACAAATTAATTTGATTTAACGCAAGCTCTAAATCAGTCTCTCCTGAAATACCAGAACCTGCTCCAAAGCCTCCAGTAACCATATCTAAGCCACCTGATGACAAAATAATTCCTTCATCAAATCCAATATTAGAATTAGAACCATCAAAATAACCAATACCAGCATCAAAACCAACTGAACTATAATTAGATGTTACTAAATCAGCACCAAGTAAAACTTCATCAACTAAATACTCCTCTGTATTATATGGGTCATCATTCGTTGTTGTTATTTGAGAAAAACCTAAATGAAAACCGAAAAATAAAAGAAAATTATATAAAAATATTTTTTTTGATACACCCATATCATTAAACTAATCAAATATCTTGCCAACAATATCAATTATATTGTAATAATTAATAAATTTATGGATTATTATCTTATTCTAATAATTATAACATAGTGTATTTTAGTACTTAATAATTTTTTCATGGAAATAATAAAAAAATATGTAGAAGGAAATAAAAACCGTTTTTTGATGGAACTTTTTGAAATATTAAGAATTCCTTCTATTAGTGCAGATAAAAAATATAGTAATGATGTTTTACAGACGGCGCATCTAGTTAAGGCTCATCTAGATAAAATTGGCATTCAAAATACTGAGCTCTGTGAAACAAAAGGTTTTCCAATAGTTTACGGTGAGAAAATTATTGACGAATCTCTACCTACAATTTTAATCTATGGACATTATGATGTTCAACCCCCAGACCCACTAGATCTATGGGAGTCTGATCCATTTGAGCCTGAGATAAGAAATGAAAAAATATATGCTAGAGGGGCCTGTGATGACAAAGGACAATTTTTTATGCACTTAAAAGCTGTTGAATTAATGTTAAAAAACAATATGCTTTCTTGTAATGTGAAATTTATGATTGAAGGTGAAGAAGAAGTGGGCTCTGAAAATTTAGAACCATTTGTAAAAAATAATAAAGAAAAATTAAAAGCTGATATTATATTAATCTCTGACACTGGAATTATTGCTAATGATACCCCTTCAATAACTACAGGACTTAGAGGACTTAGTTATTTAGAAGTAGAGGTAACGGGGCCAAATCGTGATTTACACTCTGGTTTATATGGCGGTGCAGTTGCAAATCCAATAAACATATTAACAAAAATGATCGCATCTCTACACGATGAGAAAAATAGAATAACTATTCCTAATTTCTATGATGATGTTGAAATAATTTCTCCAGAAGAAAGAATTGAAATGGCAAAAGCTCCTTTTAACTTAGATCAGTATAGACAAGAACTTGATATAAGTGAAGTATATGGAGAAGACGGGTATTCAACCATGGAAAGAAATTCAATTAGACCAACACTAGATGTAAATGGTATTTGGGGAGGATATATCGGAGAGGGAGCTAAAACAGTAATTGCATCAAAAGCTTTCGCTAAAATTTCTATGAGATTAGTCCCTAACCAACAATCAGAAAAAATAACTAAATTATTTTCTGATCATTTTAAAAAAATAGCACCGAATTGCGTCAAAGTAAAAGTAACCCCTCACCATGGTGGCGAAGCTTATGTTTCACCTACTGATAACATTGGATATAATGCAGCAAAGTTAGCCATGAATGACTCTTTTGGAAAAATGCCAATTCCAGTTAGAACTGGTGGTAGTATTCCAATCGTAGCTTTATTTGAAAAGGAACTAGGACTAAAATCAATTTTAATGGGTTTTGGCTTAGATTCAGACGCAATACATTCTCCAAATGAACATTATGGAGTATTTAATTTCTTAAAAGGCATTGAAACAATTCCTTTGTTTTTTAAATACTTTAATGATCTACAATCAGAAAAAAAAATTAAATAATATTCTTTTTTTGCTTTGTAGGCATAAATTCTTTTAAATATAGAGGCTCAAAATTAGAAATATCAGCAAAATTATTTTTTTTGTAATTACTGTGAGCTAGTTCAATTAAATACTTTGAGGATGGAAAAAATTCGCTTATAAAATATGCATTTTCATGACTTACAACTTTTTTCATCTTTTCACACCCAGTTCCAAAAAAAGAAATTTTATTTTTTTGCAAATACCCAATCAAAGATTTTTCGGAAATAATATGAGGTTGAGGCTCTAACAAAGTTTTCATATTATGATCATATAGACCTAAATAAACCTCACCTTTTCTTGAGTCCATTAAAGGACACAATAATGTATGTATATCTTTATGAGCATTAGCCATAGCCTTCAAAGTTGACACTAAAATTACTGGCTTATCAAAACTAAAAGCAAATCCCTTAACAGCCGCTGCACCAATTCGCAATCCAGTATAGGAACCTGGCCCCTCACTAAAGGCATAAGCATCAATATCTGAAAAAGATAAATTTGTTTTTTTTATGATTTTTTTACAAAATACATGTAAATTTTCAGCATGAGAAAAGGATTCACTATAATTTTCAACAGTTTCTAACAAAACCCCATCCTTTGACAGACTTACTGAACAATTTTTTGAACTAGTATCGATAGCTAAAATTAAAGTCATAGATTTTATAATACCCTTTTTCTATTTATATATATATATACAAACGCGATAGTCAATAAAATATAAGGAATACCCATCAAATACAGTATTCCTGTATTTAAACCTTCATAAAGAGACTCTTTTCCTTGAGGGTCAGACTCCGCAATTGCTTTACACATAGCGCATTGGGAATAAGACTCTAAATAGAAAAAAAACAACACACAAACCACACCTATTCTTTTCATCTTTTATATGGTTTATTTTGATTAAAAAAAAGCTGAGATACATCTTCCGCAAGAAGCTCCATGTCAGAAAAAGATGTAGCATCCCAAACAGGTTTAATATTTTTTTGCTTATCAATTCCTGTTCTAATAAAGCCTTCTTTATCAACTAGAACTATAAATGGAGAGTGAAAAAATCCGCCCTCTTCCTTACTACCAAATCCCGCAGACAAAGATAAAGTAGTAGCAAAAGACCATGCTTTATCTCTAGGGCCAGTTAAAAAAACCCAATTTGGTGAAACAATATTAAATCTATTTCTGTAATCTATCATTTTTGCAAAAGAGTCTTCAGCAATACTAATTGTGATGATTTTAAAATCATCAGCATTAATAAATTTATTATATATTTCATTTCTAATATTTACAGTGCTAGTAGGACAAATAGTAGGGCAAGCCGTGAAAAAAAATTGAATTATATAATTATTCCCCAATAAACTTTCTCTTGAAATAGAATCATTTACATTATTATAAAAAGTAAAGTCTGGCACCTTAACACTATCAATTCTAGTTACTAAAACTGTGTCTTCAACAATCGCTACTTCATCTAACTTATAGCCTAAATCTTTAAAATAATGGTTGGCATTCTTACTCCATTGTTGTATAAGAAATAGTGGAATTAATAATATAAGGATTAGAAAAAAATATTTTTTAAAATTTTTAACCATGCAACATAAACTCTTGAAAAGTTGACTCAGATAAAAGAATAAAAAGTAAGTATGGAATTAAAATCCAAACAGGTAATAATATAGATATTTTTAAGTTTTTTCTTTCAGACCCTAAATGCATAAAAGCATAAACTATATAATAAGCTTTAACAATAGTTAGTATAATAAAAGTCATGTTTAATAAACTTACTCCTATGACATAATTTTCAGTTAAAACAGGTGGTTTTATTATACCTAAAATAACTTCAACAGCAGTTACAATTAAAAGTATCCAAAAAACTAACCATATTTCTCTAGTAGAATTTTCTTTTGACATATTAAACTAAATAAAAAAATGTAAATACAAATACCCAAACAAGATCAACAAAGTGCCAATATAAACCAACTTTTTCTACCATTTCATAATGACCTCTTCTTTGGTATACATTATTTAAAACATTAACAAAAATCACAATATTTATTAAAACACCTGTAAAAACATGAAATCCATGAAATCCTGTTATAAAATAGAAAAAATTTGAAAAGGTTGTGTGACCATACTCATTGTAACTAAAAGCGTCTTCACCTGTTAAAGGGGCTCCTCTTACCACTCGACCCTCTTTTAATAAGTCTTCTGGAACCATATCACCATTAAGATATTTATAATTAAATGGCTCTTTTTCCATTTTCTCATTATGAAATTTATATAATGATTCTTTTGAATATGGATCACTATAAGGGCCATACTTTTCTTTTTTAGAGTGATTATAATCATGATCGTGAGATTCAGTACTCACATAATGCGCAACTCTTGGTTGACCATGTTGACCAGATGAAACTAAAACAGCACCATGTTTTGTACCCTTAATAAAATAATACCACTCCCATGCCTGAGAACCTAAAAATGTTGCGCCACCTATAATTGTTAAAAACAACCAAATAACGACACCTTTTTTATTCATATGTTTGCCTGCATGAACAGCCAAAACCATTGTGACCGAACTTACAATCAAAATAAACGTCATTAACGCAACATAAAATAAAGGATAATGTCCACTTATAAACGGAAAATGAGTAAATACATGATCCGCAATAGGCCATTCCTCAAAGTGGGTAAACCTATGATATCCATAGGCGCCTAAAAAAGCAGAAAAAGTTAATGCGTCTGTAATTAAAAAAAACCACATCATTAACTTTCCATAGCTAGCCTCCATAGGTCTATCTCCACCTTTCCAGATATCAGTATTTTGTGTTTCTTTTTTTTTCATTAAAAAGGGACTAATTAGAGCAAATATAACACATATTTAAATACTGAATAAATAATTTTAAAGTCTTTTATAAAGAAAATTGATTTAATTCCAAAATGACAAAAAACAATACAAATAAACCCAAAGAAAGCCCAAAAAATGCCAAAACCAATTTTTAATTTTAAAAGTGAGGTCAGTCTCTTTAGATAAAAATTTTGAGTTCATTTTAAAATATGACTGAATAAGAAAAAATAAGCCAAAAATTACGTGAGCTAAATGTAACCCTGAAAAAACATAAATATAGGAAGAAGCATTGCTAGAACCAACAAAAAAATAACCACTATCAACAAGAGATTTCCAACCCACATACTGGGTTATAAAAAAACCAAAACCCATAATAACTGTTAGTAAAAGTAATTGCTTTGAATATCTTTCATTCTTTTGTTGCAAATACTTATTAGAAAAAAACAAGCAAACACTGCTTATTAAGATAATAATTGTACTATAAAAGAAAGCCTTTGGAAGTGGAACAAGTTCCCATTGTGAACCCATAGATCCTTTGGATACTATATAAGCACTAGTTAAACCAGCAAATAACATGACTATGCTAAATAAACCAAACATTAGCATACTTTTATAAGATTGTTCTTTTTTTATTTCATTCATTTTTTAGTAATATTCTTTAATTTATGAAAGTATAATAATATTTATCAATAATATAAATTGCTTGAATAGTAGGCAAATAAATTACACTAAAAATCATAATTTTTTTTGCCTCACTTTCTGTTTGTGTTTTTAAAAATTTTAAAGTTTTTAAAAAATACCAACCACTCATTAAAAATACCACACTACCACCTATGTAAGACAATCTAAGTAAAGTTTCAGGGTAAATATATGGCAATATTAGAGGGCTTAATGACAATGGAATTAAACAAAATGTATAAAAAACAATTTGAAAAGCTGATTTATTATCTTTATTCTTACTGGGTAATAAATTAATATTAGCTTTTTTATAATCCTCAAACCTAATCCAAGCAATTGACCAAAAATGAGGAAATTGCCAAACAAACTGAATTGCAAAAAAGACACCTGGCTCTAACCCAAAAGACCCTTGTAGTGCAACCCAACCTAGCATGAATGGCATAGCACCAGGAATAGCACCAATAAAACCAGCCAATGGGCTATTTGTTTTCATTGGAGTATAGCCTAAAACATATATTAATAATGATATAAGACTAAAAAATCCGGAATATAAATTAATTGAAAATAAACAAATTAAGCCTAAGGCAGCTAACAAAAAAGAGAATAGTATAGCTGATGTTAGCGTAATTTTTTTTTTTGGAAGCGGTCTATTTTTAGTTCGTTCCATCAAACTATCTACATCAATTTCAAATACTTGATTTAATCCATTTGAAGCTCCAACAATAAAAAAACCACCAATAATTAACTTGAATAAAACAATGGGGTCGTGAGGATTTTTTTCGCTTATAGCCAACAAATATCCCGCAATAGCAGAAAACACAACACTAGATGAAAGCCGCATTTTTAATAACTCAATATAACTACGTAATATCATTGAATACATTTTCAATGCAAACATAATTCAGATTGAAAAATAAAACAATTATTATTATGTTATATTTAAAGTTCATTAGTTATTATGTCAAAAAATATCATTGTAACAGGAGGTGCTGGCTATATTGGCTCCCATACAGTAGTAGAATTAGTAAAATTTGGATTTAATCCTATCATTATAGATAATTTTTCTAATTCTTCTTCAAGTGCAATTGAAAACATAGAAAAAATATGTAAAAAAAAGATCGATTTTTTTGATTTAAACTGCATTGATAAACTAAAAATGAACAACTCAATTAATTGGAAAAAAATTGATGGAATAATTCATTTTGCAGCTTTAAAATCAGTCTCCGAATCATTTGAAAAAAAAGAAAAATATTTTACAAATAATATTGAGTCAACCAAAATATTATTGAACATTTGTGAAGTATACAATATTAAAAAATTTGTTTTTTCTTCCTCTTGTACTGTTTATGGGAACCCCAACAATTTACCTGTCACTGAAAAAACTGAACTCAAAAAACCATCGTCCCCATATGGAGAAACCAAAAAAATATGTGAAGAGATGATTAAAACTAGCCAAATAAAAAACTTTATTATTTTAAGATATTTTAATCCTATAGGTGCCCATGAATCTGCATTGATTGGAGAACATCCTCTTAACATACCAAATAATTTAGTACCATTAATTTGTGAATGTGCCATTGGAAAAAGGGAAAAGCTAACTATTTATGGAAATGACTACCCTACTAGAGATGGAACATGTATAAGAGATTATATTCATGTTTGTGATGTTGCACAAGCCCATGTTTACGCTTTTAAAAAAATGAACACCAAAACAACTAGAAAAATATTTAATATTGGTCTTTCAAAAGGAATAAGTGTTTTAGAATTAATTAATTTATTTGAAAAAAATAATAATATTAAAATAAATTATGAATTTGGTAAAAGAAGAGAGGGTGATATAGAAGAAATATTTGCTAACTGTAGTTTGGCTGAAAAGGAACTAAATTGGTCCCCAAAAAAAACTATACAAAAAGCTTTAATTGATGCATGGAGATGGGAACAAAAAAAATTAAATTAAAGATAATTTTCCAAGTCTTCTTTAGGCCTAACATTAATATTTGTTTGCCATGCTCCCTCAATTGTACTTAACTTAACACCAAGTTTATTTGAAAATTCCATAATAGCTTTAACATCTTTAGGAAAACAATTTCCACCAAAGCCTAATTTTCCGTCTGGACCTGGCACTTGAATATGAGAATGCCCTATTCTTCCATCGCTAACAAATCCTTGAATAGACGTATCCCAATCCGCTCCTATTTTATCACTAAGTAACTTCATTTCATTTAAAAAAGAAACTTTAGTAGCAAAAAAACAGTTGTTCATATATTTAATTAATTCAGCTGTTTCAAAATTAGTTTGTATTATTTGAACAGTATCACCAAATCTCCACTTATATAACTCAGCAACTTTTTTAGTATATTTCTCTTCCCCTCCTATTATAAATCTAGATTGATTAATGAAGTCAAACTTTGCAGATCTTTCGGTTAAAAATTCTGGATTAAAAACAATATTTAAATTTTTAAATTGTGCATTTAACTTTTTAGTTGTTCCAGGAACAATTGTAGATCGAATTAAAACTATATTATCAATTTTATTACTTACATCTTGAATAGATTGTAAAGCAGATTTCAAAAAAGACAAATCAATACCTGATTTATTTGAAGGAGTAGGGACTGAAACAAAAATAAAATCTGAATTGTTTACAGTGTCTTCTAAACTATCTTTTTTTCTTTTTTCATCAATATCATAAGACTTAACAATAGCACTACATCCACACTGTGCAGAAAAGCCAAATTCAACAGCAGAACCAACAAAACCTCTACCAATTACTCCTATTTTTTTCATCTATTATTTATTGTAGTAACTTAATTTTAGTTTAGCATGAAATTGATTGGTATGGTATAATTTACAGAAACCGCCTTTCCTCTTTGATTTGCCGGAGTCATCGAAGGTATACTTTGAACTAACCTCATAGCTTCTTCTTTTAAATATTTATCTTCTCCCCTAAGAACTTTAACATCAGTAATTACGCCCGTCTTGTTAATTACAAACTTTACATAGATTTTCTCTTGTATTCCCATTTCTTTAGCAATTTTTGGGTATTTGAAATTTTTCTTAATATGTTTCATTATTCCCTTATTCAAGCACTGTTTATCTTCTTCTTTTCTCTCTGAAAGACTTGACTTTTTACTAGGTTTACAACCAGGAAAAATAGGCGAACCTTCTACAACTGCAAAATCTATAACCTCATCAACCTCTTCTTCTTCCTCAAATTC
>CABYOB010000010.1 GCA_902520385.1 uncultured Bacteroidota bacterium | reverse complement strand
GAAGGCGTTAGAAGAACAGAAAATAGCTGACCAGGAAAAGTCTATATTAAAGGTTACAGAGTTTGTTACAGTTGGGGAATTAGCTAGCATGATGGATATTAATCCTAATGAAGTTATTTCTAGCTGTATGACTTTAGGAATAATGGTGGCTATGAACCAAAGATTAGATGCTGAAACTCTTTCCATTGTAGCTGAAGAATTTGGTTTTCAAGTTGAGTTTGTTAGTGCAGAAGTTCAAGAGTCAATTGAGGAAGAAGAAGATGATGCTTCAGTGTTGATTAAAAGAGCTCCAATAGTAACAATTATGGGGCATGTTGATCATGGTAAAACATCTCTTTTAGATTACATTAGAAAAGAAAATGTTATTGCTGGTGAATCAGGAGGGATTACACAGCATATAGGTGCTTATGAAGTCACATTGCCAGATGATAGAAAAATCACATTTATTGATACACCAGGTCATGAAGCTTTTACCGCTATGAGAGCAAGAGGTGCTCAGGTAACTGATTTAGCTATTATAGTTATTGCGGTAGATGATGATGTTATGCCTCAGACAAAGGAGGCTATATCACATGCTCAAGCTGCAAATGTGCCGATTGTGTTTGCATTTAATAAAATTGATAAACCAAATTCAAATTCGGATAAATTAAAAGAACAACTTTCTGGAATGAATTTGCTAGTAGAAGATTGGGGAGGTAAGTATCAAAGTCAAGATATTTCCGCAAAAACAGGTGTGGGTATTGAAGAGCTTTTAGAAAAAGTTCTTTTAGAGTCTGATCTTTTAGAATTAAAAGCAAATCCAGAAAGAAATGCAAGTGGAACAATTATTGAGGCTTCTTTAGATAAAGGTAAAGGATATGTTGCAACTATTCTTGTGCAAAATGGAACACTTAATAAAGGAGATTTTATTCTTGCTGGGCAGTATACAGGAAAGGTGAAGGCGATGTTTGATGAAAGGGGAAATCTTCTGAATCAAGCTGGGCCTTCTTGTCCAACGGCTATATTAGGTTTAAATGGTGCTCCTCAGGCGGGTGATCGTTTTAATGTTATGTCTGAAGAAAAAGAAGCAAAACAAATTGCTACTAAAAGAAATCAATTACAAAGAGAGCAAAGTATTAGAACGCAAAAACACATTACTTTAGATGAAATAGGAAGAAGGTTGGCAATCGGAGATTTTAAAGAATTAAATATAATAGTTAAAGCTGATGTTGATGGTTCTATACAAGCATTAAGTGATTCATTCCTTAAGTTGACCAGTGATCAAATACAAGTAAATGTTATTCACAAAGGAGTAGGTCAAATTACTGATTCAGATGTATTGTTAGCATCAGCTTCTAATGCTATAATTATTGGCTTTCAAGTGAGGCCATCTGTTTCAGCTAGAAAATTAGCTGAAAAAGAATCTATTGACATAAGGATGTACTCTGTTATATATGATGCGATTAATGCTGTGAAGGATGCTTTGGAGGGTATGCATGAGCCTGAGTTAAGGGAGGAGGTAATTGGAAATGTTGAAGTAAGAGAGGTTTTTAAAATACCTAAAATAGGTACAGTAGCAGGTAGTTATGTGTCTGATGGAAAAATAGAAAGAAATTCAGAAATTAGATTAATCAGAGATGGTATTGTGATTTATACTGGAAACCTAGCTTCTTTAAAACGTTTTAAAGAAGATGTTAAAGAAGTTTTGAAAAACTATGAGTGTGGTTTAAATATTGAAAACTTTAATGATATTAAAGTTGGAGATGTTATAGAAGCATTTAATCAAGTTAAATCTTAAAATTCGTCTAACGGGATAAAATCGGTTATTATAAAACAATCTGGGAAAGTGTCTTTAATAGAATCCATTTTTTTTTCCGCAGATGTTTTAGTCATGAAATATTCTGAAGTTACTTTAAAATAAGGTGGTTCGTAAAAAAAATTAATTTGCTTAGATGGATATAATTCCTCATACTTATTTTTAATTTTCCAGGTTGAATAACGATTTTCATTGTGAAATAATTGAATTTTATAAACAAGAACAATTTTTTCATGTATTTCATTATAGGTATTAAATAACTTTCTAATTTCTTCACTTTTTTTTATTGAAAAATCTAATGATTTTTGCTCTTTTTGTTGGCTGTAAATATTTGAAGTGGCAAAAATATATAATGAAAGAAATAAAATAGTTTTTTTCAATTTAAAGTACTTATGTTAAAGTCTGTTATTTAGAAGTATTCTAAATAATACATTTAATATAAATTTACATATAATATTTCATGTTTTTATGTAAATAGATTTATATATTTGTGTCCAATAATTATATGTTTTTAATGTTCGGGAAAACAACATTATATTTTTCATTTTTTTTATTTACTTTTTGCTCTTTTTTTTCTTTCGGGCAGGTCGATTATCTTGTTGGGCATGATATACAGAAAGGGGAAGAGTTATTTAAAGCAAATTGTACTAGTTGTCATAAACTTGGAGATGAGAAAAAAGCAAGATTAATTGGCCCTGGTTTAAATGTTGAAATTTTTGAAGAATATACTCAAGAATGGCTAATTGAATGGATTAGAAATTCTTCTGCCCTAATTGAGACTGGGGATGAGCAAGCGATTGCAATTTTTGAAGAGTATAATCAGAGTGTAATGACGGCTTTTCCTACTTTGTCTGATGATGATGTTAGGGATATATTAGCATATATCGAAAATCCTCCAGTTGAAGAAGTTGCAGTAGTTGAAGTTGTAGAAAATAAAGATGTTAAATCAGAGAATATTAGCACACAAACTTTACTTATTTTAGTTCTTGCTTTAGTTTCTGTTTTTGGGTTTTTAACATTTCTTAAAAATTCATTAAAAAAAGCTTCTAATATTGAGGAGACTATATTTCAAGGTCTCAAAAAATGGGTTTCAAGTAATATTGCAATTGTGTTAATTGTAGTCCATTTAGGAGTTTTAGTGGTAATTGTTATAGGTTGGCAAAGTCTTTCAAAAATAGGAATCTCACAAAATTATAAACCAGCTCAGCCTATTGAGTTTTCTCATAAACTTCATGCCGGAGAACAAGGTATAGATTGTAATTATTGTCACTCTAGTGCAAGAAAAAGTAAACACTCGGGTATTCCCTCTGCTAATGTTTGTATGAATTGTCATGCAAATATTGTTGAAGGCCCAGTTCATGGAACAAAAGAAATTGCTAAAATTTATAAAGCTGTTGGTTATGATGTTGATTCTAGAAGTTATATTGAAGGTTATGAACAACAACCAATTAAATGGGTTAGGATCCATAATTTACCTAATCATGCTTATTTTAATCACTCTCAACACGTGGTGGCAGGAAATATAGAATGTCAAGAATGTCACGGTGCAATAGAGGAGATGGATGTTGTGTATCAAAAGGAAAAATTAACAATGGGTTGGTGTATTAATTGTCATAGAGATTCTAAGATAGATTTAGATAACCCATATTATCATGAATACGATGATTGGGTTGAGAAACATAAAAAAGCTGACTTAACTGTTGAAGACATTGGAGGTTTAGAGTGTGGTAAATGTCATTATTAATAAATTATGAAAAAAGGAAAAAAATATTTTAAAAGTCCATACATAAAAGGAGATGAGAAATATCTTCATGATGAGTTTTCAGAAAAGCTTCCTCTAGATCATTTTGTTTCCAACCAAAATGAAAATTCAAATAACACTAGTAGAAGAGATTTTTTAAAATTTTTAGGATTTAGTACCGCTGCAGCAGTCCTATCCTCATGTGAAGCGCCAGTTGTTAAATCTGTGCCATACTTAAATCAACCAGAAGAAATTATACCAGGTGTTGCAAATTTTTATGCAAGCTCTTACTTTCAAGAAAATAATTTTGCGAATATTTTGGTTAAAACTAGGGAAGGGCGACCTATTTCAGTTACTACAAACAAAGATTACGAAAAAAACAATCAATTTGGCGGAGGTTTAAATTCTAGAGGATATGCAAGTGTGTTGTCTTTATATGATTCAAATAGGATTAAGAATCCATTGAAAAACAATAAAGAAATTACTTGGAATAAATTAGATTCTGAGATTAAAAAAGCTTTAAAAGAAACGTCAAAAAAAGGAAAAAAAATAGTTTTTTTAAGTTCAACAATAATTAGTCCTTCTTTTAAAGAAATTCTAAATACTTTTTCTAAAAAATTCAGAACAACTGAAATAGTTTATTCTGACTCTATATCAAAATCTGCTATTTTGGAGTCTAATAGTAAGTGTTTTGGTGAAAGTTTTATCCCTACATATAATTTTCATAAAGCAAAAGTTGTTGTTTCTTTTGAGGCGGATTTTTTAGGAGATTGGTTAGATTCCAGCTATGGAAGAAAGTATAGTCAGCTTAGAAATCCAGGTAAAAATATGTCTAAGCATTATCAATTTGAGTCCCTGTTATCTTTAACAGGCTCAAATTCTGATAAAAGAATTCCAACAAATCCAGATGAGCAATTAAATTATTTAAATTATTTGTACTCTAAAATTAGTATGTCGCAAAGTAATTTAGAAATAATAAACAAAAAACATAAGGCGATTCTTGATAATGTTTGTGAGGATCTGTTGAAAAATAAAGGTAAAAGCTTAGTGATTTCAGGAAGTAGCAATACAGAACATCAAATTGTTGTGAATGCTATAAACTATTTACTAGACAATTACTCAAAAACAATTGATTATAATAATAAGTCTAATTTGTATAGTTCTATTAATTCTAATTTTCAGAAATTTATTAAAGACGTAGAAAATAATAAAGTGGGTGCGGTCATTATAAATGATGTAAATATAGCTTACAACCACCCCTCAGTTATTAATCAATTAAATAACATTAAACTTAAAGTATCAATGTCTGATTCTTTAAATGAAACAACAAGATTGATGGATTATGTTTGTCCAAAATCTCATTATTTAGAATCATGGGGTGATGCAAAGCCTTATTCTGCTGTTTATTCTATTCAGCAACCAACCATTAATCCAATATTTAATTCTAGACAAGTAGAACAAAATTTATTAAAGTGGATGAATAGTCAAGCCACTTATTATGATTTTTTAAAGTCTTTTTATAAGTCTTTAGGTTATAATAAATCGTGGAATAAAATTTTGCATGATGGCTTTTGTGAGGTTGATTATGAAAAAAGAAATTTAGTATTTTCATCTGATACAGCAATTAATATATTGAAAGAAAATAATGTGAATACTAAAAATTCTAATGATGTATTTTTAGTATTATATTCTAAAGGTTCAATGGGTAGTGGTTATCAATCTAATAATCCTTGGTTACAAGAGTTGCCTGATCCAATAACAAAGGTTACTTGGGATAATTATCTTACAATTAGTCCAGCACATGCTAAGAGTTTGGGGCTTAAAAATTGGCACGTTGCAAATGGTGGGTTGAATGGTGATGTTGTGAATATTAAATTTGATGAAAATGTTGAAAATATTATTTTAAAAGTACCTGTGTATATTCAACCAGGTCAAAAAGAAAATGTGTTAGGAATGGCATTTGGGTATGGTAGGGAAAATAGTGGGAAAGTAGCAAATGGAGTAGGCGTTAGTGCTTTTGAATTATATAAGAAATTAAGTTTAGTACATAAGAATAATTTTACTATTGAAAAAGTAAAAGGTGTTGAACATGAATATGCTTGTACTCAGAATAGTCATACCATGATGGGAAGAAGTATTGTAAAAGAAACTACTCTTAATGAATATCTTAAGAATCCTAAATCTGGAAATAAAGACTTTAAACTTGAATCATACAAAGGATCAGTTGCTGCAAGTGAATTAAATCTTTATCAGGAACATAAGCCGTCAGTACATTTTTGGAATATGTCTATTGATTTAAATAAATGTAATGGTTGTGGCGCTTGTGTTATAGCTTGTCATGCTGAAAATAATGTTCCTGTTGTAGGAAAAGAAGAGGTGAGGAAAAATAGAGACATGCATTGGCTAAGAATTGATAGATATTATTCTAGTGATATGAATAAAGATTTAGCAAGTGAACAGGGCATAGGTGCTATTGAAATGTATAAACTTATGGAAGAGCCCTCTGTCGCTGAAAATTTAGAAGTAGTATTTCAACCTGTAATGTGTCAGCATTGTAATCAAGCTCCTTGTGAAAATGTTTGTCCTGTTGCTGCGACAACACATTCTAATGAAGGTTTAAATCAAATGACATATAACAGATGTATTGGAACCAGGTATTGCATGAATAATTGTCCGTATAAAGTTAGAAGGTTTAATTGGTTTAACTATAAAGACAATGATGATTTTGATTTTAATATGAATGATGACTTGGGTAAGATGGTTTTAAATCCTGATGTTACCGTTAGAGCTAGGGGAGTTATGGAAAAATGTTCTATGTGTATTCAGAATATACAAAAGACAAAATTAGATGCTAAAAAAGAACGAAGAAAAGTTAGAGACGGGGAGATTAATTGTGCGTGTGAAACAGCATGTGATACTGGTGCTATAGTTTTTGGTGATGCATTAGATGAAAAAAGTAGAATAAGTAAGGAAAAAAAACATCCTAGAACTTATGCTTTATTAGAAGAATTAAATACTCAACCATCTGTGTTTTATAAAACAAAAGTTAGAAATAAAAATTAATTAATAATGTATAGATCAGCTGTTCGAAAACCTTTAATTACCGGCAAGAAAGATTTACACGACATAACTGTTGATATTTCTAGGCCAATAGAGACCAGTGCAAATAAATGGTGGTGGTCTTTATTTATAGTATCAGCAATGGCAATGCTGTGGGGTTTTGGTTGTATTGCTTACACTATTGGTACAGGGATTGGTGTATGGGGGCTTAATAATACAGTAGGTTGGGCTTGGGATATTACTAATTTTGTTTGGTGGGTAGGTATTGGTCACGCTGGCACTTTAATTTCCGCAGTTTTGTTACTTTTTAGACAACAATGGAGATTATCTATAAATAGAACCTCAGAGGCTATGACAATATTTGCAGTTATGCAGGCGGGATTATTTCCTTTAATTCATATGGGTAGGTTATGGATGGGGTATTGGATATTTCCATTACCAAATCAATTTGGACCTCTTTGGGTGAATTTTAATTCACCTTTACTATGGGATGTTTTTGCTATTTCAACTTATTTTTCGGTATCATTAGTTTTTTGGTATATGGGGTTAATTCCTGATTTCGCAATGATTAGAGATAGAGCGGTTAAGCCTATAGCAAGAAAAGTATATTCATTTTTATCATTTGGATGGAGCGGAAAAGCCAAGCATTGGCAACGACATGAAGTCATGTCTTTAGTGTTAGCTGGTTTATGTACACCATTAGTATTATCTGTTCATTCGATTGTTAGTATGGACTTTGCAACATCAGTAATTCCTGGTTGGCATACCACAATTTTTCCACCTTATTTCGTTGCAGGAGCAATTTTTGGTGGTTTTGCCATGTGCCAAACATTACTTTTAATCGCTAGAAAAGTTGTTAGTCTTGAGGACTATATTACTATGACACATATTGAATATATGAACATTATTATTCTTGTAACAGGTTCGATAGTAGGTTGTGCTTATATTACTGAGTTATTCATTGCATGGTATTCAGGTGTTGAATATGAGCAATATGCTTTTTTAAATAGAGCTACTGGACCTTATTGGTGGTCATATTGGGCAATGATGACCTGTAATGTGATTTCCCCTCAATTAATGTGGTTTAAAAAACTTAGAACAAACATACTATTTACATTTATAATTGCACTTTTTGTTCATATAGGTATGTGGTTTGAAAGATTTGTAATTATTGTTACATCGTTACATAGGGATTTTTTACCATCAAGTTGGTCTATGTTTTCACCAACTTTTGTTGATATAGGAATTTTTGTTGGCACTATTGGATTTTTCTTAGTTCTTTTTCTTCTTTATGCAAGAACTTTTCCGGTTATTGCCCAAGCTGAATTGAAAACAATTGTAAAAACAAAAAGTTCAAAGTATAATAAAAATTAAAATGAGTAATAAAATTATATATGGTTTATTTGCTGATGATGAGCTTCTTTTAGATGCCACAAAAAAATTAGTTTCTAAAGGACATAGAGTAAATGAAGTTTATTCTCCTTACCCTGTTCATGGTTTAGATACTGCTATGGGTTTAAAATACAGTCGGTTGGCAATTACTTCTTTTTTGTATGGAATGTTAGGTGCTTTTTTGATTACATTATTGATGTGGTATGTTATGGTGTCTGATTGGCCAATGATTATAGGTGGAAAGCCAAACTTTTCATATGGACAAAATTTACCTGCATTTATTCCCGTAACCTTTGAGGCAACAGTTTTTTTTGCAGCTCATTTAATGGTAATTACATTTTTATTTAGGTGTGGTTTGTTTCCTGGTTCATCTTCAAGGAACCCAGATCCAAGAACAACAGATGACAAATTCCTTATGGAGATTCATGAGTCAGATTCAAAAAAAATTACTGAGATAAAAAGTATTCTTAAAAATAGTGGAGCTCAGGAAATAAAAGTAAAAAATTCAAATTCAGAATTATTAGAAGAGTTTGAAGAAAAAAGAAAAAAGGAAAAAAATAAGAAGAAAATAAGAAGTAAAAAAAATAATGGTTTACTTGAAAAATTTTTTAAAATAATTGGAAAAAACCCAAAAAAAAATGAGTAGGTATTTTGTGTTAATATTTCTTTGTTTGGTTTTAGTGTCATGTAATGATGCTGCTTCTGATGGAATAAAGGAGAAAACCCATCGGGGATACGAATATATGCCTGATATGTATTATTCTCATGCATATCAGACTTATACAATGAATCCTAATTTTTCTGACAGTATGTCCGCTAGAGAACCGGTACATGGAACAATTCCTAGAGGTTTTCTACCTTTTGAATATGAGAATACTTTAGATGATTTTAAAAGGGCGGCAATAGAATTAAAAAACCCTTTTGAAAAAAATACTGATAATATTGAGAAAGGAAAGCAATTATATGGAATGTTTTGCGCACATTGTCATGGTGAAAAAGGTGATGGAAAAGGTTCTATAACTCACCCTGTTTATAGTGCAATTCCTGCTTATTTTGATGACGTTATGATTAGACCAAGATCTCAAACTACAATGAAAAATTTGACAGATGGTCATATTTATCATTCCATATATTATGGTTATAATGCTATGGGACCTCATTATAATTTAGTTTCAGATGAGGAGAGATGGAAGATAGTTTTATATGTAAATGAATTACAAAATAAAGAAAAGTAAATGTATAATATAACAACAGACATTAAACGATTGTCATTTTTTCTGATCCTCATTGGGTTAGTGGCGATGGCTTATGGTTTTTTTCAATCACTTACCGTTGTTAGTGATGACAAAATAAAGAGTACTGTAAAAAAAATAGCTAAAGAATTAAATCTAGAATATAAGTCAAAATATAAATTAGAAACTAAAGAAGAAAAGAATATTCACTTAGATGAGTTTGATCAATTAATTGAAAATAGTGAAGAAGATAGTAAAAACATAAACAATCATCAAAAAGAAGATTATTCAGAACTTATTTATATGGTTGAGAAAAAATTACATTGTCATATTGATCCAAATCATGTACATACTGTTAGTGATGTTGTTTATGCAGCAAAGCATTATTTTCATGCGAAACACCAAAGACCTTGGTCTAGCTTATTAATAAGTACTTTATTTTTTCTAATGGTTTCTGTTGCTGCAACTCTTTGGTGGGCACTTCAATATGTTGCACAAGCAGGTTGGTCTGCATTATTGCTCAGAATACCCATGGCAATTAGTTCTTTTATACCATATGCAGCTTTAATTTTAATTTTTATAATTATTACAGCAGGATTACACTGGCATCATACTTTTCATTGGATGGCCGAAGGAATTATGGACCCCTCAGATTCTTATTATGATGAAATAATTGCAAATAAAGCAGCATATTTAAATATTCCTTTTTTTCTTATTAGAACCTTTATTTGTTTGATTGGTTGGTATTGTTTTGCATACTTATTGAAAAAATACTCTCTTAGTGAAGATAAATATGGGGGAGGAACAAAGTGGTATAATAAAAGTTATAAAACTGCTGTGTCATTTGTTTTGTTTTTTGGTATAACATCAGCATTTGCTGGGTGGGATTGGATTATGTCAATTGATACTCATTGGTTCAGTACTTTATTTTCTTGGTATGCTTTAGCATCCTTTTTTGTTACTGCATGTGCTTTTATTGCTATAATAACAATTTATTTAATGTACAACGGATACTTTAAAGAATTAAACAATAGCCATATGCATGATTTCGGAAGATATTTATTAGCTTTTAGTATTTTTTGGACGTATCTTTGGTTTGCCCAATATATGTTGATTTGGTATGCTAATATACCAGAGGAAGTCACATACTATCAAGAAAGATATGATTATTATTATCCTTTGGTAATGATAACATTGATGATAAACTTTTTAGCACCTTTTTTACTGTTGATGAATCGTTCTTCTAAAAGATCAAAAGGAAAAGTACTATTTGTTGCTTGCCTTATTGTTTTAGGTCATTTCTTTGATGTTTTTCTTATGATTACACCAGGGACTATGCATGATCATTGGCATCTAGGTTTTGTTGAGATAGGAACGTTTTTAGGATTTTTAGGATTTTTCATTTTAGTAGTTTTTAGAAATCTTTCTAAATATCAACTAATTCAAAAAAATCATCCTATGTTAGGAGAGAGTGAACATCATGAAATACATATACATTAAATAAATAACTGTGGATTTAAATTTTATTTTAAAAATAGTAATTGGCCTTTTAGTTATAATAACTTTCTTTCAAGTTATTAGGTTAATTGAGTTATCTTCAAGATTAGCCGAAAATAAAGATGAGGTAACAGACAGGTCAAATAAGATAAATGGTATATTACTTTTTATTTCAGGCTTTGCATTAGTAGCTTTTTTCTTTTGGCAAAGAGCACAATGGGGATATTTAACTTTGCAAGATCCAGCATCTGAACACGGTGTTTTAATAGATCAATTATGGGATACAACAATGGGACTAATTATAGTTGTCTTCCTAATTTTAAATCCTGTTTTATTTGGTTTTGCTTTTTTATATAGAGGAAGAAAAAATAGGAAAGCTTACTTTATTAGTCATAATAATAAATTAGAAATTTTTTGGACAGCTGTTCCAACAGTAGTGCTATCTGGTTTAATTGTATATGGTTTAATGGTATGGGGAGATGTTACTAATGTTAATAACGCTAAAGGCGGAATTTTTATAGAGGTTTATGCAAAACAATTTAATTGGACTGCTAGATATGCTGGGGAAGATAATAAATTAGGAGATGGACATGTTCGATTTTATGCCCCAACAAATCCCCTAGGAGTTGTCACGGATAATATGTATAAAATACAATCAGAGGATTTAGATGAGAAAATTATTATTGATAAAGAAAAATTATTAGTTGAAAAGAATATTGGAAAACAAAAAACGATTTCAGATAGGATTGATAGAAATATAGCTAAACAAAAAATGTTTAAAGCTTATTATAATTCTATTTCTGAAGAAGAAAGGAAGTCAGGTGAAGATGATATTGTTGTAGCAGAGTTATATCTTCCCGTGAATCAAAAAGTTGCTATGAAATTTAGGTCACAAGATGTCATACACTCTGCATATATGCCACATTTTAGAGCTCAAATGAATTGTGTTCCAGGACTTTCGACTCAGTTTGTTTTTACCCCTACAAAGACAACTGAGGAGATGAGAAAAAATCCAGATATAATTAAACAAGTTAAAGAGGCTAATAGAATACTTGAAGGAAAAGGACAACAAGGTAATGTAGAGTTTGATTATTCATTACTATGCAATAAAATTTGCGGTAATGCGCATTATAATATGAAAATGAAAATAGTTGTTGTTTCTCAAGAAGAGTATGATATTTGGCTTAAAGAACAGGCAGAAACAAGAATGATTAAAAATATGTAACCATGGGACACCATCATAAAGAAAACTTTTTTTCAAAATATATATTTAGCATGGATCATAAAATGATTGCCAAGCAATTCTTATTAACAGGTATGTTTATGGGGGTTGTAGCAATGGTTTTATCAGCGTTATTTAGAATGCAACTTGCAAATCCAGGTTCAAAAAACCCAATATTAGAATTTTTATTAGGTTCTAATTATGTAACTGAAGCTGGTGCTATGACACCAGATGCTTATTTGGCTTTAGTAACTATTCATGGAACTATTATGGTGTTTTTTGTTTTAACTGGAGGTTTAAGTGGGACATTTGCTAACTTATTAATACCATTACAACTTGGTGCTAGAGATATGGCTTCAGGATTCATGAACATGTTATCATATTGGTTTTTCTTTTTGTCTAGTCTTATAATGATAGCTTCTTTTTTTGTAACTGGTGGTCCAGCAAGTGCTGGGTGGACTATTTATCCTCCTCTTAGTGCAATGGAATTAGCTATAGATGGCTCGGGTTTAGGAATGGATTTATGGCTTATCAGTATGACTCTTTTTATTGTTTCTTCCTTACTTGGCGGACTTAATTATATTGTAACAATTTTAAATTTAAGAACAAAAGGTATGTCTATGACACGCATGCCATTAACAATGTGGGCTATTTTTGTTACTGCTATTTTGGGTGTTTTATCATTTCCTGTTTTACTATCAGCTGCATTATTATTAGTTTTTGATAGAACAATGGGTACAAGTTTTTATTTGTCAGACATCATGTTAGCAGAGAACGGAATTATGCAGGTTTTAGCTCATGACGGAGGAAGCCCAGTTTTATTTCAGCATTTATTTTGGTTTTTAGGTCATCCTGAGGTATATATTGTTCTTTTACCAGCTCTTGGAATAACTTCAGAAATTATAGCAACTAACTCTAGAAAACCAATTTTTGGATATAGAGCTATGATTGGTTCTATTTTCGCAATAGGTTTCTTATCATTTATTGTTTGGGGGCACCATATGTTTATTACAGGAATGAATCCATTTTTAGGTTCAGTTTTTGTTTTCACAACTTTGTTGATAGCAATACCATCAGCCATAAAAGTTTTTAACTATATAGCAACTCTTTGGAGAGGTAATTTGCAATTTACTCCCGCTATGTTATTTTCAATAGCATTGGTGTCTACATTTATAACAGGTGGTTTAACTGGACTAATATTAGGTGATAGTGCGTTAGATATTAATGTTCATGATACTTATTTTGTTGTTGCTCATTTTCATATAGTGATGGGTTTATCTGCAATTTTTGGAATGCTAGCAGGTGTTTATCATTGGTACCCTAGAATGTATGGTAGACTTATGAATTTAAAATTAGGATATGTTCATTTTTGGGGTACATTTATTTGCGCTTACGGTACTTTTTTCCCGATGCACTTTTTGGGGATGGCTGGTTTGCCAAGAAGATATTATGATAATACAGCGTATCCTATGTTTGAGTCATTGATTAGTATAAACGAGGTAGTTAGTTTTTTTGCTATAACAGGTGCTATTATACAAGTAATATTCTTTTTTAATTTCTTTTATAGTATGTATAGAGGAACTAAATCTCCTCAAAATCCATGGAAATCTAATACGTTAGAATGGACTGCTCCCGTGGAACATATACATGGGAATTGGCCTGGAGAAATACCAACTGTACATAGATGGGCTTATGATTATTCAAAGCCAGGAAAAAAAGAAGACTTTGTTCCTCAAAATGTACCTTTGAGTAAAGGTGAAAAAGAACATTAATAATATTTTATAAATATTTACTATCTTGTCAAAGATGACAGAAGACACGTCTAATCATTCTGAAGAATCTAATGAGGATAAATATCTTCAAGAATTAAGGCCTAAATTATTTGATGATTTTTCAGGTCAGAGTTCTGTTGTTGATAATCTTAAGATTTTTGTTGAAGCTGCTAATAAAAGAAATGAAGCCTTAGATCATGTTTTGCTTTATGGTCCACCTGGATTAGGTAAGACCACCTTAGCTTCAATTATTTCAAATGAATTGAATGCAAATTTAAAATTTACTTCTGGTCCAATTTTAGATAAGCCAGGCGATTTAGCTGGCTTATTAACTAATTTAGAAGAAAGAGATGTTTTGTTTATCGATGAGATACATAGATTGAGCCCTATTGTTGAGGAATATTTGTATTCTGCTATGGAAGATTTTAGAATTGATATTATGATTGAAAGTGGACCAAGTGCAAAATCTGTTCAAATCAACTTAAATAAATTTACGTTAATTGGTGCTACTACTAGAGCAGGGTTGTTATCTGCTCCTTTGAGAGATAGATTTGGAATAGTTTCGAGATTAGAATACTACAGTCAAGATGTGTTATCTAAAATAGTTACTAGATCAGCTAAAATTTTGGATGTTGAAATTAAAAAATCAGCGTCAAATAAAATTGCAGGTAGAAGTAGAGGTACACCAAGAATTTCTAATTCACTTTTAAAAAGAGTAAATGATTTTGCTTTAATAAAAGGCGATGGGATTATTGATGACAAAATCACAGATTATGCCTTATCTTCTTTAAATGTAGATGAAAACGGATTAAATCAAATGGATAAAGATATTTTAATTACTATTATTGATAAGTTTAATGGAGGTCCTGTAGGTTTAACTACTATAGCTACTGCTGTTGGAGAAGAAGCTAATACAATTGAAGAAATTTATGAGCCATTTTTAATTCAACAGGGTTATTTGAAGAGGACAAAAAGAGGAAGGCAGGCTACGCAGTTGGCTTATGAATATTTAAATCGAAAATTTAAAAATCCAGATAATACTCTTTTTTAACATTCTAAAAATTATATAAAACATTAAAGTTTAAACTGGTATTATATTGACCTCTATTTAATCTATAAACTTCCCCAGATGAATGTTTTCTAATTGGGAATATAGAGTTCGAGCCTCTAATATTTATGGAGTATGTATTATTTAATTTATAAACTAAACCTACTAGAAAAGCATATTCTAATCTATTTACTTTTCTAGAATTATCTAAATAGTAGTCAATTTCTTCTTTTTGATTAATTAATACATTAATTGCATTTCCAAACTCTATTTTAATTTTATTTGTGAAATCAAATGAAAATAATAATGGAATACCAATATAGTCAAGTTGAAAATTATAATCACTTAAAAAATTATAATTTAGGTTGTCAGTAAAACTGTATTTTTCAGAGTAGTTTGTTGTTTCTCTACTGCCTTTTGATTGGTAGTGTAGCTCTAATTGAAAGCTATACCAATTGATATTTCTATTTACAAATAAACCAATTCTAGGTCCTATTTTATTGAATCCGCTTAGATTATCACCAGAAACTTGAGACATAGAAACTCCACCAATTAATCCTGATTTAAAATTTTGTGCAAAGATAAATATTGGAAGAATTAATGTATAACAGAAAATGCGCATTTTAAAGTTGTTCAAATAAATCTATTTTTTTCTTAGATGCTTGTATTACTTCTTTTGTCTCATTATCATAAACATATGCGATAATTGTACAATTTGAAATGTCATTGATCACATTAGGGTTTGATAAAATATAACTTCTGGTTATTATGTTATTTGTTAAATCAATTGACTCTCCCCATGTCCCATTAATAGCATTTCGATATACATGATTGTGTTCATAGTCTTCTAGTAATTCTTCTCCATCATATTGACCTGAAATAATATAATCTTCAGAAACTACTAAAGCTAGTTTATATTCTCCATTTAATTCTTTTAGCTTTTCTATTTCAACATTAATTTCAATTGGCGATGTTGATGAAAAAGTATTTAAAGAAATTTTAATATCTAAATCAGGTAGAATAGGGTTATTATTTTCATCAAATAATAAATTATGAATTTCAGTGTTTAAATTAAAAGGTTGAAAAAATTCTCCATTATTAATTCTGTTTAATAATCCTGAAGGAAATCCCCAAAACCCAAACTCCTCTGCTATTTCAGTCGTTTCACTAGTTCGAAAATCAGTTGCTAAAGGTCCTGAATCATTTGGGTTTGTAAAATCTTGATTAAAAGGATGGCATGCTAAAACAACAACATGATCACAGTATGTTTCTGTGATATTTTCAATAATTCGAGTGCCATTAGGGCAGTTACTACATTTGTGACCAGTGAACTCTTCAATTAAAATAGTTTTAATAGGTTTCTGATTTTCAGAATCCCCACAACAGTTTAAGCAACCTTCTGTAAAAGGTCCTGAAATTTTATCGCATGATAAACTGAACAAAAAAAAGAAAATAATATAAATGTTATTTTTTATCATATCAAAAAGAACTTGTAATATTAATACTAAATCCATTTGAGGCAGGGACCTCCCTGCATATTCCTCCAACGCAAAACAGTCCCGCTCTGACTTTTCCATATCGTAACTCTATTCGATGAGATTTTTTTATAAAACCTGTAGTTACAGAATAGTAATGTGTTGGTGATGTTGGATTTCCGTAATTGTACAAATCTTGTATTGAAAAAAAGATATTTTTAAGATTTGCCTCTATTAGGCCCATACCCCAATTACCAAAGTGCTGTTTTGTTTGTAAGTGTTGAATTTCAGATTTTATAGTGTATCTTGATTTTAATCTGTATTCAGACTCGAAAATAAAAATATTTGCAAATATTTTTTCATGAGTTCCATTCTCAATTAATTTTTGAGCTTTTAAAATTTTATCATTATTAAATACATTAATGTATGTAGTTTGTAATTTTAATTGCTTGTTAATTTTTTTCTTGATATTAATATTGATTTCTTGAAATAATTTTTCATCTCCAATTTTAAAAAAATCTGATTCATATCCTAGTGTTCCGGGCTCATTTATAAGTTCAGAATCTATAGGGCTGCTTTTATGTATAGTGAAACAATTTGAGAAATTAAAGTTTAATTCAGTTCCATACTTTCCACCAAGCTTGCTTTTTTTTGGAATTTTATAAAAACAATCAAATTGAAGTCCTATTTCACCATTTGGTTGAGTTACATATGGATAAATAGTAGCTAATGAATAACTTTGTTGTTTATTTAATGATGTTAAAAAATTGATATTTAATTGTTGTAAAGTTGCACCTCTTTCTGAACGAAAATTCATATTATCGACTCTTTTACCACTTAAAACAAGTCCTAGTCCTTTTTTAGAATAACTTCCCGAAACTATAATTGAATTTCCATTTTTGTATATATAATTATTAGTAAATGAGGGATCATTTATTTTATACGCATATTCACTTTCAAAATTCCATCTACCTTTACTGATGTTCATTCTTCCAGACCATGCTCCTACATTTTCTGGTAAAATAAAAAATGGGTCATTATCTTTTTGTTTTTTTGTTACAAAGCTTCCACCTAAGTTAATAGTAGTTCTAGATTTTTTAAAAAAATAATCATTTACATAAATCTGTGCATCGAAACCTCTAATCATACCTTCTCCAAGCTCCCAGTAATTTCTTTGTTTTCCAATGATTGCTGTTAAATCAATTCCTGTGGAAGGCTTGAACTTTAATCTAGCCCCATTTACAGAGTTGTCAATTCCTAAATTTTGATCGAAGTAACTTCTAAATAGTACTCCACTTCCAAATTGGTCGTAAAAATTACCGAGTGTTATATCAAAATTCCATTTTTGGAATTGAACAAATTTATAAGCAATACCCTCCCCTTCATAATTTTCAAAACCAGGTATAGGATTTCTATATAGTTCTAATCTTGTGCCAATTTTTAAGTAGTTTTTATAATCTAAAATTAAATTTAAATATGAATTTATATTTGGTTCTCTTTTTTCAGCTCCAATTGACAAGTCTTCTTGAAAAGTTTGGCCATTTATTTGTAAGTCGCCGGAAAATGAAAAATTACTTTGAGAAAAAAGACCAAAACAAAACAAAATATTAAATATGAATAGATAATATCTTTTCACGCTAAATTAGTTAAATAGTTTTTTAATTTTCTCATATAAATCTTCTTCTTGCCCATCCGTATAACCAATATGTTCTGAAACAATTTCATTTTTTCCATTTAATAAAAAAGTGTGTGGAATTTGGTTAATTCCTAAAGCTCTTTTAAAATCACTATTTGGGTCATGATAAATATCATATTCCCATCCCTTTGAGTTTATAAATGGTTTTAATTTAGATTTGTTTCTTGAATCATCAATACTGATAGCAATTAACTTGACTCCCGTTTCCTCTTGCCACTCTTCATAAATTTCAGAAATAGCTTCAAGTTCTTTGATACAGTTTTTACACCACAGATCCATTATAAATCTTTCTTGCTTTTACAGAAACAGGACTACAAGATGAGTTTCGTATATGAACATGAGCAATTAAATCTTCCCCTACTGGACCACTAACAACAGAATCAATATAAATAACTTCTAAAACTTCATTGATAGGTATTTGACAAGAATTATCATCATTTGTTGCTTCGTTATTATAATTACATGCACTTTCATTCATACATCCATCAATTTCTTCTTGTTCACACGAATAGAATGTTGAGAAAAACATTAATAATATTACACTGGAAATTTTAATTGAATTTCCATTTTTGTATATATAATTATTAGTAAATGAGGGATCATTTATTTTATACGCATATTCACTTTCAAAATTCCATCTACCTTTACTGATGTTCATTCTTCCAGACCATGCTCCTACATTTTCTGGTAAAATAAAAAATGGGTCATTATCTTTTTGTTTTTTTGTTACAAAGCTTCCACCTAAGTTAATAGTAGTTCTAGATTTTTTAAAAAAATAATCATTTACATAAATCTGTGCATCGAAACCTCTAATCATACCTTCTCCAAGCTCCCAGTAATTTCTTTGTTTTCCAATGATTGCTGTTAAATCAATTCCTGTGGAAGGCTTGAACTTTAATCTAGCCCCATTTACAGAGTTGTCAATTCCTAAATTTTGATCGAAGTAACTTCTAAATAGTACTCCACTTCCAAATTGGTCGTAAAAATTACCGAGTGTTATATCAAAATTCCATTTTTGGAATTGAACAAATTTATAAGCAATACCCTCCCCTTCATAATTTTCAAAACCAGGTATAGGATTTCTATATAGTTCTAATCTTGTGCCAATTTTTAAGTAGTTTTTATAATCTAAAATTAAATTTAAATATGAATTTATATTTGGTTCTCTTTTTTCAGCTCCAATTGACAAGTCTTCTTGAAAAGTTTGGCCATTTATTTGTAAGTCGCCGGAAAATGAAAAATTACTTTGAGAAAAAAGACCAAAACAAAACAAAATATTAAATATGAATAGATAATATCTTTTCACGCTAAATTAGTTAAATAGTTTTTTAATTTTCTCATATAAATCTTCTTCTTGCCCATCCGTATAACCAATATGTTCTGAAACAATTTCATTTTTTCCATTTAATAAAAAAGTGTGTGGAATTTGGTTAATTCCTAAAGCTCTTTTAAAATCACTATTTGGGTCATGATAAATATCATATTCCCATCCCTTTGAGTTTATAAATGGTTTTAATTTAGATTTGTTTCTTGAATCATCAATACTGATAGCAATTAACTTGACTCCCGTTTCCTCTTGCCACTCTTCATAAATTTCAGAAATAGCTTCAAGTTCTTTGATACAGTTTTTACACCACAAAGCCCAAAAACTTATTATAATAGGGTTACCCTCGTTATTAAATGAATTTGTATTTATAGTTTTTCCCTCTAATGTTTTTATGTCAACAGATGGTATTTTTTGTGCAATAGAATAATTAAACACAAATAATATAAAAATTAAAACTTTGGTAATGTTCATGATGTGAGTTTATTATAATAATTAAACTTAATTTAAAATAAATAAAAAACCCCTACTTAAAAGGGGCTTTTTACTTTTAATTATAAATATGATTTTATTTTACAACATTAATAGAGTGTAATTCAATTGAATTTCCTATTTGTAGTTCTATAAAATATAATCCCTCTACTAAACCATCTAAATTAATTTTCATGTTATGATTACCACTAGACATTAATCCTTTATTTTCGGTTTTCACAACCTGACCTAATGAATTATATAACTTAATATTTATATTTTCATTATTAGCCAAGTACATATTTAAATTTGTAAAATCTGTTGACGGGTTAGGATAGATGCTAACTTCATTATTTCTTTCTTCTTCTACATCAAGGCCAGGCATTACTTCAAAGGCAATTGACTCTCCGTCTCCATAAGCTACACCATACCAAATAACACCGTTACTTTGATCGTTTAATGAAACATATCCATCAACATAATTACCCCATATTGATGCTTCAAGTCCATCGCCATATGAATCATAGATGTTAAATGAGTAACAGCCGTATCCTAGGTTCCAGTCATACTCAAAATTTGAGTCACCCTGATTTTGTGAATAACTAGCCGATTCGACAACATTACCATATGCATCTAATAATTCCCAGGATGTTTCATCTGCCCAGTTATCTGTTTGAATATACAATGAAACACTAACTGAAGAAGGAGTAGATCCTGAAATATATGCTGGCATAGTATTGTTGCCCATATCCATATCTCCTTCAAATTGTACTTCAAAGCTAATTGATGCATTATCGGGAATATTTGAAATCATTCCTAAATCAATCATTTCCGTTTCATAAGTTTCTAAATTTCCAGACCAAGGAGTAGTATTAACAGTATTTCCATTTACAATAGTTAATACATTAAAACTATTTACGGATGCTCCTAAACTATAGTTTTGAACTTGAATAGATGCATTTTGTAATGTTCCTCCACAGTGAGTACCATCACCGTTATAAGAAACTATTCTCATGTCTTTAGAGTATGTTGCTTGAGAACAAGAGTTGACTTCATTCATAAAAGCAGAAACGCTACTTAATTGACCTACTTCAGTAACCATTCTGTCAGGACATATTTTATAAATAGTAGGGTAATATGCTAGTGCATAATCTTCTGCTATACCCCCACTTGGATCATCAGCAAGCATGTAGTCTATGACACCTGTCCAATTACCTAAATCACTAGAAAAAATAGTAGACTCGGCTGTACTTGGATCAGCTTCAATCGCCATACAAAAAACTGCGTTAGGGTATTCAGCTTGTAATTCCTCTAGAACGCCTGTTTCCGCATAGCTCCAACAAGGCCCACACCAAGTAGCAAATAAATCAAGGATCACTGTTTTTCCTTCATCCAAAATATCATATAAGTTATGAGTTTCTCCGTCAATATCAGTTACTGTAAAATCAGCACCAAGACTATTAGCTGGTAATTGAGCTAAAGAAAGGGAT
>CABYOB010000009.1 GCA_902520385.1 uncultured Bacteroidota bacterium | reverse complement strand
GATCCTCAGTGTTAGCACCATTTGACCAAGAATATGTATACGGTGTTGTTCCCCCTGTTACTAATACATCAATAGATCCATCCGTCGCTCCATTACATGAAATTCCCTCTCCATTATAATTAGATGTAGTAGTTGAGATTACCATATTAGAAACATCAAACCCTGTTAGACCCGAAATACCATTGTTAATAAATGTTCCATCAGAGGATGTAAAGAAAAAATCTATTTCTTCATAAGATGGGTTTACCGCATCGCTATATTCACAACCAAAATCTTGTGACCAAACTCTAAAATGCAATGTTTCCCCCACATCAAAACCATCTTTTTCTGTAGTATATGGGTCATTCATTTGTGCTGCAATTACACCTACAGCTCCTGGTCCTTCCCACTCTGTAAAACCACCACAAGCCCATTCTCCATTATCATCTGTATAAAATACCCCAATATAAGAACCTGTTGTTAAATCAACACCATCAACTTCAAAACTAGATCCTGGCATAAGACCTATAATATGAGAACTTGATGGATCTGTTGCTATTACTTCCCAATCTGGCCCTGGCTCAGAAGGGTAATCACATTCTTGCATATAATCAATATTCGCATTTGAATTGTAATTTAATGCATCATTATCCATACACCCTGGTACAATTACTGCTCCTCCTACTGCAAAATAAATTGATGTTTCAGACCACGTCCCAGCAAATGAAGAAGAAGGATATAACTCTACATCCTGACCCACACCATTGATAATTTCTGTAACCTCTAGGTTTCCATTTATAACACCATCCCCAAAATCATCTGAGATGTTTACTACATAGATTCCTGGATCCAATGTAACTTGGAACGTTGTTTCTGTTGCATTACCGGAAAGTACTTCAGACGACCCAGTAACACTATTAACTGTAAATTCATTTTCATTAACATAAGCGTCCCATGTGAAATCTATCTGTACTAAATTACCTTCAAATTCACAAGACCCATCCTCAATAGTCGCTCCATTATAGTTAGTGGCTAGTGGATTTGTACATCCTGTACAAGAAGAGTTATCACCATTTGGAACACCACAATCATCAGCACAACTTGTATTATCTCCGTTTGGAACACCACAATCATCATCACAATCATCACCTGAATTATCAGCAGATACACAACCACAATCGCTTATATAAGAATCTCCTCCCCAAACACCTGCACAATCTTGTACACAGTCATTGGAAGCGTCAGCATCACAAGTACCACACTGATCTACAACTGCATCACCCCCCCAAGCACCTGCACAATCTTGTACACAGTCATTTGAAACATCAGTATCACAAGTGCCACACTGATCTACAACCGCATCACCATTAGGTACTCCAGCACAGTCATCACAATCATCTCCTGAATTATCAGCAGACACACAACCACAATCACTTAACCAAGAGGTTCCATTAGGTACTCCAGCACAGTCATCACAGTCATCTCCTGAATTATCAGCAGACACGCAACCACAATCACTTAACCAAGAAGTTCCCCCCCAAACACCTGCACAATCTTGCACACAGTCATTTGAAGCATCAGCGTCACAGGTACCACAGTTATCTAAAACTGCGTCTCCACCAAACACACCATTACAATCTGCCTGACAGTCATTAGAAGTATCATTATCGCAAGCACCACAGTTATCTAAAACTGCGTCTCCATTTACAATACCTGCACAATCTAAACATGTAGTATTATCGTTTGTAGAGTCGTTATCACAAACACCACAAGCATCCTCTGTAGAATCTCCATTTACAACACCCGCACAATCTAAACATGTAGTATTATCGTTTGTAGAGTCGTTATCACAAACACCACAAGCATCCTCTGTAGAATCTCCATTTACAACACCCGCACAATCTATCGCAACATCTCCAGAAAAAGAAGCTGATAATATTTGACCAAAACCATTAGCAAGGAAAGTGTCCGTAAATGGTGGGGCCGTATTCATTACAAAAGAATCTGCTATGTAAGATTCTCCGTTAACACTTAACACCCAAGTAAAAGCCTCACCTGAAGCAAATCCATTATCTAATCCAGACTCAGATGCCATAACTGCGATAGCAAGCTGATCAGGCTGTGATAAACTTTCATCAACATCAGTTGTTTCAGGATTATCATCTTGGGCCCAAACTCCATAACCTGCACATTGCAAATCCCCATCATCATTAGTGAAAAAAGCTCCTAATAAAGAACCTAATGGTGGTGGCGTAGTACCGTTAAAAGTTACAACATCACCCGCAACCTGAATAGTCATATTTGCATCTGTAACTGTAAAATCAAAAGGGCCAATAGCAACATCTACTGGTGCATATTGACAATCTTCAGCAAAAAATGTAGCTGACGCACAAGCATCTCCAGAATAATTATCTGCAGATGGATCAGAGCATCCACCAGAAAGCACCAAACAATCACCTTCATCGCCGAAATTAAATGCATCCTCACAAGCACAAGGGTATTCACAATCCTCTTGAATAATAGTATATGCAGAACAATCACCTGAGTAGTTGAGTGCTGTAGAATCAGAGCAAGCGCTCAAAACAAAAGCTCCAGACACAACGGGTTCTGTACAAGGAACCGCTTCAGAACAACCTACAGAAATATCAAGAACTTGACCAAAACCATTAGCCACAAATGTATCAGAAAACGGAGCTGCCGAATTCATGGTTGCTGTAACACATTCAGCTCCCGTAGAAGTTTGTAAATACCAAGAAATTTCTTCGCCTGCTGCAAATCCATTATCTAATCCAGACTCACTAGCAAATGCTGCAACTGCCAATTGACCGTTACTAAAGTTACCCCCAATATTTACAGTACCCTCATCTTCTGCTGTTGCTGGTGATCCATCCGCAAATACATATATAGGATCTCCCCATATTTGATATCCAGCGCATTGTAGCTCACCCGCATCATTAGTGAAAAACACACCTAATAGATCTCCATCAGAGCAATCAGGGCAAACACTAGACGCAACTTGAATGGTCATATTAGCATCTGTAACTGTAAAATCAAAATTTTGAGCATTTAATATTGTAACTGAAAATAATGTAACTAACATTATTTTCAAACTTGATAATTGTTTTTTCATAGCATATTATGTTTATAATTATATATAAAACAAATACAATAAATAACAATCCACCTAAGAACTATATGCTCTTTATGGGAAGTTATTCCGTATTTTAATCTGTTAATTTGTGGAAATGCAGTAAAATTGTACAAAATGGGGCATTCCACAGTTTCAATAAATTTCTAAAAAATATATGTGAAAAACAAAAAAAATGTTGAAAACTTGTTAATAACGTTTGTTTAAATAAAAAAGAGGTCGGAACCGGATTCGAACCGGTGTAGATGGTTTTGCAGACCACTGCCTAGCCACTCGGCCATCCGACCTTTGGTGCAAACTTAATAAAATATTATGGTAGTCAAAAAAAGTAATGATTATCTTTTTTTCTTTAAAATATATTCTACTTGTGGGGCATCCGCATTAACTGGGGGTTTTATTTTTACCACCCTTACTTTTAATTTTTTTATATTAGAAAACCGCTCCATCGTTCTATCTAAAATTCTACGAGCCACGTGTTCTATTAAATCTGAAGAGCGCTTCATCTCTTCTTTAACTAATAAAATTACACTTTCATAATCTATAGTTTTTGCTAAATTATCATCTGTTTCTGACTCTGAGAAATCACCCTCTATCCATAACGTTGTCTTATATACACCACCTATTTTCTTTTCGGATGGTAAGCAACCATGATACGCATAATTTTGTATATCCTTAATTATAATTTTACCCATTCCCTAATCTTGTAATTGCCTTTTCTATTCTACAACGAACCTCATTTAATCCCAACAACTCCATGACAGAAAACATAGATGGGCCTTGCATTTTACCGGTTATTGAAATTCTTAAACCGGGCATAACTTTGCCAAATCCCACAGTATACTTTTCTAAATAATCCTTAAATATTTGCTCGATATTGTTTTTAGAAAAATCTATACATAAAGAAAATTTGGATGATAACGATTGAAGGTGTGTCACTGTCTCTTTATTCCACTTCTTTTCTACAGCAAGTTCTTCATAATTGTCTGGGGCTTTAAATAAATAATTTGACTCTTTAATTATATCATCAAAAAAAACACATCTTTCTTTTACCAAATCAATAACCTTTAGCAAATAATCTTCTTCTCTTTTCATTTCTTCAGTTAGAATAATATTTTTTAAAATTTCTTTAGCTGTTCTCAATCTTAAATGCTGCTGATTAAACCATTTTGTTTTTTGGTAATCAAATCTAGCTCCTGATTTACCTACTCTTTCCAAACTGAATTCTTCACTCAATTCATGTAAAGAAAATATTTCTTTATTATTCCCTGGATTCCAACCCAAGAAAGCCAACATGTTAACAAATGCTTCAGGGAAAAAACCTTTTTCTTTGTATCCCTCTATTTCTAAATTTTTTTTCGGATCTTTCCATAAAGTTGGAAAAACTGGGAACCCCAACCTGTCTCCATCCCTTTTACTTAGTTTTCCATCCCCCCCGGGATTTAATATTAAAGGTAGATGAGCAAACTCAGGCATGCTCTTTTCCCAACCAAACGACTGATATAAATAAACATGAAGTGGTGCTGATGGGAGCCATTCTTCTCCTCTAATAACATGAGAAATTTTCATTAGATAATCATCTACTACATTTGCTAAATGATATGTTGGCATTCCATCAGATTTATATAATACCTTGTCATCTAAATGATTAGTATTAAAAGAAACCCAACCTCTAATTCGATCTTTGAATTTTATAGTATAATTTCTAGGCATTTTTATTCTTATAACATAAGGCTCTTTGTTTCTTAGCTTTTTATTCACCTCTTCCAAAGGAAGTGTTAAAGAGTTTTTCATGTTTTGCCTAGTAATATGATTGTACTGGGGAGACTGAACCCCTGCTTTTTTTAAATTAAAACGCATTTCTTCTAGTTCTTTTTCAGAATCAAAAGCATAATATGCATTTTCTGACTCAATGAGTTTTTTTACATATGTGTCATATATATGTTTCCTTTCCGATTGCCTATAAGGACCAAAATCTCCTTTTAAATGCGGCCCTTCATCAAACTTCAAACCGCACCAATTCAAGCTTTCTAATATATATTCTTCTGCGCCTTCTACATACCTAGACTGATCTGTGTCTTCAACTCTTAGTATAAATTGACCTTTCATTTTTACTGAAAGTAGATAATTATATAGAGCTGTTCTAACCCCACCCATGTGTAAAGGCCCTGTAGGACTAGGTGCAAAACGTACTCTTATTGGATTTTTCATAACTCTAATAATCGAATTAGGCAAATATAACTTTAAATTAAATTTAAGAATACTTAATAAGTATAATTATTTAAATTTTAAATAAGTTTTATAATTAAAAGTTAATATTAGTAATTTTATATAATGAGTAAATCTTTTGATAGTGTAATTAGGCGGTTAGAGAAATTCTCTAAGGACTACTATAAAAACTTAATATTAAGAGGAGCGCTTACTTGCGTTACTATTCTTATTGTTTTTTTTGTTGCCATTTGTTTAATCGAATATTTTTCTTTTCTGAACTCTTTTTTTAGAAAAATTATTTTTTGGACCTACTTAATTATTATGGTTTCATTATTTGTAAAACTTATTGTTTTGCCTGTAATAAAATTTTTTCAATCTATAAAAACCCCAAAAGAAAACCAACGGGTAGCTGAATTAATTGGACGCCATTTTCCAGAAATCGAAGACAAATTAATCAACATACTTCAGTTAAATGAAATTGACTCTTTTTCTAAAGACTTAATTAATGCAAGTATAGAGAGAAAGTATAAAAAAATAGAACCTTACTCATTTAAAAAAGCAATTGATTGGAAAAAAACTATTAAATACTTGAAGGTTTCTAGTTTACCTATAGTGATTTTATTAATTATTTTTTTTTCCGGTAACACAAAAGTTATCTCTCAGGCCTCAAACAGATTAATAAATTACAATCAAAAATTTAGCCCGCCACCACCTTTTCAATTTGAAGTTCAAAATAAAACACTAGAAGTTTTAGAAAAATCTGATTTTATTTTAAATGTACATGTTTTTGGAAAAACAATCCCCGACCATCTATATATCAACTACAAGGGCAAAAGCTACAAAATGGCTGACGTAGGAAATAATTATTTTAGCCACAACTTTAAATATGTTGAACGGGACATTGTATTTAATATTTATGCAGAGGAGGTTGAGTCTGAAAAACTTACATTGTCCGTGCTTCCCGCTCCAGTTTTAAATAAAATGGAAATCTCTGTTTATACTCCTAAGCACACAAAATTAGGAATAAAAAAATTTCAAAACATTGGAGTTTTTACGGCCCCCGAGGGAAGCGTAATTGACTGGGGATTCAAAACTAAAAACACAAAAAGTTTAGCTTTCGCCATCAATGACTCTACATTTATTATTAACACTGATTCTACTGGGAGCTGTAACATTAAACAGCAAATATACGCTTCTAGTAAATACTATGTTAGTACATCAAATACGTTTTCGGTCTTTAAAGACACTTTCCATTATAACATTGATATTATTAAAGATAGCTATCCATCTATATTAACTGAAGAGATTTTTGACACAATTAATCCTAAGCAAAAGCTAATTAGGGGCGCTATTCAAGATGATTATGGCTTTTCTAACTTAATTCTTACTATAAATATAGAGAACCCAGATAATGACACATTAATAACTGAAAAAATTGAAATCGACTATAATTTAGCCAGTCAAACTTTTCTGAAAACTTTTGACATAAACGAATTGCCGATTAAAGATGGAGGACGTTTAGAATATTTTTTTACTGTTTATGACAACGATAAAATAAATAATTACAAAAAAACAAAATCTAAAAGTATCTCGTTTGAAAAACCCTCTAAAAAAGACATTATGGATAAACTCGATGAGGAAAATGAAAACATCGAAAATGAAATTGAAGATAAATTAAAAACTCTAGAAAGCTTGTCTAAAGATATTGAAAACATTGAAAAAGCGTTAATTGAAGAAGATCTAGAATGGAAAACCAAGGAAAAAGTTAAAAGTTTAATAAAAAATTATGAGTCTTTAGAAAAATCACTAAAAGAAATAGAGCGCAAAATTAATAAAAGTAGGAAGGAAAGAAACGAAGTGCAAAATATAAGCCCAAAGCTTCTAGAAAAACAAAAACAACTCGAAGATCTTTTTAATAAAATAATGTCAGAAGAGCTGAAGAATCTTTTTAAAGAATTAGAAGACTCTATGGGCCAAATTGACAAAAAAGACCTGCAAGAAAAAATAGAACAGCTTAAAATGTCTAATAAAGATGTAGAAAAAGAACTTGATCGAAATTTGGAATTACTTAAACAATTTGAATTCGATCAAAAATTAGAAGAAACTTTAGACGATTTAAATAACTTAAAAAAGAAAGAAGAAAATTTATCAAGAGAGTCGCTAGAAAAAAACTCTAATATAGACAGATTAAAAGCAAAGCAACAATCAAATATTGAGGAGTTTGAAAATTTAAAAGAAAATTTTGATGATCTTCAGAAACTTAAAAATGAATTGGATCCAGGATCTTTAATGGATTTTGACAAAGAAGAAAATGAAATTCAAGAAACAATGGAAAACAGCCTCAATCAGTTAGAAAAAAATAAAAAAAGACAAGCGTCAAAATCTCAAAAATCATCTGCCGAAAAGCTTTCTAAATTAGAAGAAAAACTTAAAGCGCAACAAAAAGAAGAATCAATTGAACAACAAGAAGAAAATATAGAAACATTAAGACAAATTCTTGAAAATTTAATCTTCTTTTCCAAAGCAGAAGAAGATCTTATGGGAAAAATGAATGAAATAGATTCTAACGACCCTCAATATGTTAGCCTGATGCACAAACAAGGTGATTTGCGAAACGACGCCAAGGTTATTGAAGATTCATTGTTCGCGCTAAGCAAAAGAATACCCCAAATATCCGCAACAGTTAATAGAGAAATAAATATTATACAAGAAAAAACAAATGAGGCAATAGACTATTTCAGAGAAAGAGAAACTTATAAAGGCGCTGCGAAACAACAATATATTATGACATCAGCAAATAACCTTGCTGTTCTTTTAGCCAGCGTTTTAGAACAAATTCAAAAAGAACTATCCTCTGATTTGCCAAGCTCCCAAGAATGTCAAAAACCAGGACAAGGAAAGCCAAAGCCTGGTGATCTAAAAAAAATGCAAAAAGATTTGCAAGATCATATGGAAAAAATGAAAAAAGGTAAAAAGCCTGGAGAATCTGGTCAAAAATTTTCAGAAGAGTTAGTGAAAATGCTCGCCAAACAAGAAAAAATTAGATTAGCTTTAAAAGAATTTGAAACTAGACTAGAAAACAACAAAGACATTAAAAACCTCAAAGAGGCAATAGAAAAAATGGAACAAACAGAGCAAGATATCGTAAACAAAAATATTACAATTGAAACTTTATTAAGACAACAACAAATTATAAATAAATTACTAGAGCTTGATGGTGCGCTTAGAGAACAAGGAGAGTCCGAAGAAAGAGAATCAAATGAAAGCACTAACTACAAAAATGAAGAGAAAATTAATTTTAAATATGAGTTGTTAAAATCATACCAAAAAGAACTATTAAAAACATCTCCACCTTCACTTACTAATTATTACAAAGAAAAAGTAAATGAATATTTTAATTCATTAATAAAAGAGGACTTGTAATGAACGCTATTAAATACATGTTTGAAGATATTGCGTTTGCAAAAAAAAACATACAACCCAAGTACAAATTTGTAAATTTTGCAAAACAAAAAAACAAACAAATTAAATCAATTTCATTTATATTTTGTTCCGATAAATACTTGCAAAAAATAAACTATAAATATTTAAAACATGGCGACTTAACTGATGTTATTACATTTGAATACAACGAAGCCAATGATCTTGAGGGGGATGTGTTTATAAGCATAGAAAGAGTAGAAGAAAATTCCAAAACCTATAATGTTAAATTTAAAGAAGAATTAGCTAGAGTAATGATTCATGGAGTTTTACATTTAATGGGTTATAATGATAAAAAAGAAAACGAAAAAAAATTAATGAGGAGACTCGAAAATGAATTCTTAAAAATTTGCACATGAGTATTTTTAAAACAAATTATGACCTTATAGTAGTGGGCGGCGGGCACGCAGGATGCGAGGCCGTATTAGCGGCCGCAAATCTAGGTAAAAAAGCACTTTTAGTTACAATGAATATGCAAACAATTGCTCAAATGTCATGTAACCCTGCCATGGGAGGCATAGCTAAAGGTCAGATAATCAGAGAGATAGACGCGATGGGTGGCGGATCTGGAATAATCACAGACAAAACAATGATTCAATTTAAAATGTTAAACAAATCGAAAGGCCCCGCGATGTGGAGTCCAAGATCTCAAAATGATAGAATGAGATTTGCTGAAGAATGGAGGCTTCTATTAGAAAAAAATAAAAATATAGATTTCTGGCAAGACATGGTAACTGAATTAATTGTGAAAAATAAAACAGTAAAAGGAGTTAAAACAATGTTAGGGTTGGAAATAAAAAGCAAAAGCGTTGTACTTACCAACGGAACATTCTTAAATGGAAAAATTCATATTGGAGAAAAAAACTTTAAAGGAGGACGAACGGGGGAGAGGTCATCAATTGGACTGAGTGGTTTTTTAGAAAAATTTGGATTTGAATTAGGTAGAATGAAAACAGGAACACCCCCTAGAATAGATGGCAGAACAATAAACTACAAACTTCTAGAAGAGGATTCTGGTGATAATAAAATTAAAAATTTTAGCTTTTTAAACGAGCATACAATTAAAAACCAAAAACCCTGTTTCATGTGCTACACAAACAAACAAGTACACAAAATACTTGGAGAGGGCTTTGAAAAGTCACCAATGTTTCAAGGGAGAATTATCGCAAAGGGGCCTAGGTACTGTCCATCAATTGAAGATAAAATAACCAGATTTCAAGACAAAGATAGACATCAAATATTTATAGAGCCCGAAGGATGGAACACATGTGAAATTTATGTAAACGGATTTTCCACCTCACTTCCAGAAGAAATACAATACAAAGCGCTTACTAAAATACCAGGCTTAGAAAAAGTTAAAATGTTTAGACCTGGCTACGCAATTGAATATGACTACTTTCCACCAACACAATTAAAACATAGCCTTGAAACCAAACTAATTAAAAACTTATATTTTGCAGGGCAAATAAACGGAACAACTGGGTACGAAGAAGCTGCATGCCAGGGACTAATGGCCGGTATAAACGCGGCGCTAGCAACAGACAAAAAAGGCCCTATTGTGTTTAAAAGAAACGAGGCTTACATTGGGGTGTTAATTGACGACCTCATCACCAAAGGAACCGAAGAACCATATAGAATGTTTACATCAAGGGCTGAATTCAGAATTATTCTTAGGCAAGACAACGCAGACTTAAGACTTACACCAATTGCAGAATCACTCGGATTGGCGACAACTAAAAGAATAAAGAGGTTGAAAAACAAGCAAGAGTATATAAACACTCTTGAAAAATCCATAAAATCAAACTCATATAAGCCCGAAGAAATTAACAATATATTAAAAAGAAACAACGCATCTGAAATAAATCAAAAAATTAAAATTGAAAAAATACTATCTAGACCACAAATAAAAATTACAGATCTAGAAAAAACTGACTTTTTTCAAACATTTTTTGACAAAAACGGGAAAGATGAAGAAGCCCTTGAACAATTTGAGATTAACACAAAATACAAAGGCTACATTGAAAAAGAAAAAATAAACGCCGAAAAACTTACCAGACTCGAAAACATAATACTTCCTGAAAATTTTAAATACGAAAAACTCAGCTCGATATCTTCGGAAGGTAGGCAAAAATTAAAAGAAAAGAAGCCTAGCACAATCGGGCAGGCATCTCGTATTTCTGGAGTTTCACCCTCTGACATCAGCGTCCTACTAGTCCACCTTGGTAGATAATTGTTCCACGTGGAGCAATTATAAGTATTTGATTTCCAGAATTTTATGTTTTTTTTATAGCTTTTACCGCAACCGAATCACCTGACTTAACAACTAGATAATATACGCCTGCATTTAAATGACCTAAATCTAATTTATAAAAACCATCGGTCGAGCGACTCGCACCCGCATCTTCGTAAACCACGCGACCAATCTGGTCAAAAACTGAAAATACAGAAACATCTTGAGTTATTCCAATATTTACAATTTCATTAAATGGGTTGGGAAAGGCATATAAAAAATTGGACAAATCCTCATTAAGGTTAGTAGTTGGCTCAGCCTCATTTATAGTGATCGTGGTTGTATAGCACGTTAACAATCCTATTTCATTTGATGACGCTAAAATAATTTGACCGCTCGTGATACCATAATCCCACTGAACAGCAATAGTATTTTCAAAACCTGAGGTCCATAAAATTTCACCCCCTGTTATTTCCCACTCCAGCTCATTTTGTTCACCACTTAAAAAACTATACTGTGATATTTCACCCTCCTCTACCTCATCTGGCCCTATAATTAAATCGGACTCAATTAACGTACAAGCATCAAAGTTTGCCACCAATGTAACAGGCCCCGAAAGCATAGATAGCGTTGTTTCTAAATCTGTCACATTTGCTATTGTTGCATCACCATCAATAATCTCCCAATAGAAATTTACTAACTCATAAGGTATTGCTTGAATTTCAATAGGCACACCAGAGTAGTAAGTACCAACCCAAGGCGTGTTGCCCGGATCTAAATCAATACTATTGACTTGAACCTGACCATCACCTTCAATAATAACATTTAAAGTAATAGCCTCAACATCATAACAATCTTCCATTCCTGAAACAATTACATCAGAACACCTTTCTAGTATATAATCTCTTAGTTCCTGCACATTACCCTGCCACTCCTGAATGTCACCGCCCCACCTTTCAATTTGCTGAGGCATTTCAGGTTCAATAATTCCAATCAAACTATCTAAGTGCGAAATCATAAAGTCGCACGAGAAAGTACTGTTAGATAGGTCCGCGTATCTATTTATATAGTCAGCTGTAAATTCTTCATTTTCAAATAAAGAATTTAAAATTGGAACATGCCCCTGGCCACCAGGGTCACCTAATTGTTCCGGATCGCAAGGGTCGGCCTCCGGTCCAGTTTCCGGAATTCCAGTATAATTAACATAATGCCCAAATGTCGCATCCATGTCCCATAAAGCATAGCGCCATTTCTTTTTTTCCCCATCCGGATTTTTTCCCCGCCACCATGCAGTATTCCAATTTAACCAATCCATACAAACTACATAAGAGTTCAAGATAAAATAATCTATCAAACTGCCTGTATTATAAACACTTTTTACATATTGATAGTTGTCAGCATCCGTCATGTCATTATCCACAATAAAATCTCTTAAATTATTCCATTCCTGCTGGGTATTATTATCACCTATATCAGTCCATGTGCCACCCCAAGTCTTTAGAAAATCTACATTCCCATAGCCTTGATTATAATAATGTTCCGTAAAATCTAAATCATCTACCTTTTCTCGGTAATCATAAACGCCCCAATATTCTCCATTTACATATAAAATACAAGATTCATGTGAGCGTTCATCTAGTCGTAATTTTCCAATTTGAGATAATGACTGAATATATGAATCACGAATATGAGCGGGGGAGCCACCAGTAAAAGGGTAATTATCATTTGCCGCGGCTTTCACAATTAATCTTTGAAATTCCTCCCTATTTTTTTCTCTAAAAAGATCATCCCTAATTGCATAATTATATCCATGTTGGTCCCTTGTGATGTAATCAAAACCCCTTTGATTGTACGCCCATGAGTCATTACCATGCTCATTAAATTCACCTGTAGCCTCATCAATTAAATAACCACCAGAATCAAATATTTCAAATGAACCTATAGGCTTAATTTGATTTCCATTTAATAAATTATCTACCTGATCCCCAGAAATAGAAATCACATTAACTGTGTGTTCAGAATTTATAAAATATGTGTTTGTTTCAACAAAGCTTGGCAAGTTGTTATTAAATTTATCATAAACAACTGCCCTTATAACCATTGTTTCATTGACAACTATAGGGTCCCCGCCTTGAGATATCGAGCCGTCAACATCAATGTCCACAAACAATTGATCCTCGTTATTTGGCCAATCACCGTTTGTTGTATAATAAATTAAAACCCCTGTATCATTCGTTGAAATATTAATCTCTAATTGGTCTGTATAAAAACCAGGCGTTAAATCAAATATCGGCAAAGAGCAGTATCTAGAATTACTGTTTTGATTAGATGAACCCGGTGAAGGATCTGTAAAAATACCCCAATCTTGATCGGCATCCTGAATCCTTCCCCTTGAGTGATTCAATTGATTTGGTATAACACTAAAATAAGATAACACTTCGCCATCCGGGTTTGACAAAATTATATATTCAGTTTCTCTTGTTTGAGAAAGTTTGAAGTTGGTATGTGGCCCGCTATCATACTGCCCATTACTATTCATTTCATTTATTCCCGAAAAATATATTATTTCGAAAGAGTTGGGCTCAACGGTAATAGATTCAGTAAACTGCCATTTAATATTATTGCTTAGTTTATCGCTCAAATAATATCCATTTAAATCTATTGCAACATTTGAGTTGTTAAACAACTCTACCCAATCCTCATAATCACCACAATCACTTCCTTCATCGTTACAGTTTGAGGCTCCATATTCGTTTATTAGCAAACCTTCTGTGGAACTAAAAACACATGTGCCGTCCTCAATACTTGCGCTTGAATTATAATTGTCCGCATTCGGGCTTGTACATCCGTTTATCATGGGGCATAAATTGTTAAATTCGCCTGGTGATGGACACATAGTAAACAACCAATTATCATTATATAACTGGCCATCAGGTATAGATGCAAAAGAAATATCTTCATACTGAGAAGAAAATTGAATGTTAATAATTGTATCTCCGTTCGGGTTAACACAAATTATATTTTCACCTGAGTTATTTAGTTTGGCGTCGATGTGAAAAAGACCTTGTTCCTCATCCTCATCAAACCAAAGAACTTTAAGCCCCCCACTAGGAACTATTGTGAGTTCAGGGTTTGCTTCATCAATAATCGTTCCTCCATTTAAATCACCAAAATAATACCCAGCTAGATTAATCGGATCTGCGGAAAGATTAATTATTTCCACAAAATCTTCAGGCTCGCCAAAATCATCTAAACAGCAACTTCCGTTATCCGCAAAAATTTCATTAATCTGTATTTGGGAAATAGTATACAGGGGAAATAATAATAATAATAAATATATGTGTAATCTCATATTGCAAATATAATTTATATTTGTCTAAAATAAATTATTAATTCAACACATGATTTTAACAACAACAGAAAATATACCCGGCAGAGAAATATTAGATGTGCTTGGAATTGCTAGAGGAAGTACAGTTAGAGCAAGAAATATTGGACGAGATTTTTTTGCTGGACTAAAAAATATAATAGGTGGAGAACTTAGTGAATACACAAAGTTACAAGCAGAATCAAGAGAGCAGGCATTACAAAGAATGGTTGAAGATGGTGAGAGAATTGGAGCAGATGCAATTATAAACATAAGAATTTCAACATCTGTTATTACACAAGGTGCTGCCGAAATCCTAGCCTACGGGACCGCCGTAAAAATTAAATAATATGAATGTCAGTGTATTTTTTTGGATGATTTTATTAATTGTGTTTGTATACATAATATATCATCAACTTCAACAATCAGAAAAAGAAGATTTTGAAGACAGAGACAACTAAACTAGCTATTGCACATCAATCTAAAACAAATAAGAGAAAATATCATTGTGACCCCGGCAGGATTAATTACACCTAACATAAGCGTTTTCGCCTGCTCCCCCTCTCGTCCTCAGTTCGAACCATTTAGAAGAATCTTACTCTTTTCATCTGTTGTATGAAGAAATACTAAAAGATATAAAACAACCTAAGTTGCAATAAGAAATAGATTTACATATTCCTACACTAACCTAAAACCACTATATTTATATAACTTAATACTATCATTATGAAGAAGTTTATGCCATTATTCATTCTGTTTTTTTTCAATTTTTTTTTCACAAGGGGGCAAGATCAAACGAACTTTAATGATTTACATAATATCATTGAAACACAGGATAAAAAAATAAATAATTTGGAAAAAAATGTTATTGATTTAAAATTACATATGAACAATCATCATAGTCAATATAAGATAGGTATGATTACTAGTATTGTCGGTGCGGCTGTCACAATTATTGATCCATCTTTGGTCGTATTTGGAAGTGCCTTATCTGTTGTGGGCTCAATTATAGTTTGGGATTCGGATAAGTTCTTCGGCTTAAAGTACACAAATAATAAAAGACGAGATAGGGCCAATAAAAATTTAATATCAGTATGTGATTGTAAGCAGGCATTGGGAGACAATAATAGTCGGAAATCAAATACAACATTAGATGCTAGTTTAATTAAAAAATGTCAAAAGTTGGCTCGTTCCTTTAAGGTTAATACTCAATTAGGTTTTCAACATTGGCAGGAAGCAGCAAAAAAAGGAGGTTGTTTAGACTAACCTAAAACCACTATATTTATATAACTAAATAGTATCACTATGATAGATTTTTTTTCTGAAAAATTTGAATGGTTTTTTGAATTACCGGGCATACTACGCGCTATCATCTTTTTAGTAATTTTTATGTTAATTACAAGATTCGAGTCTTTCAGAGTAGTATTTACTGTATTAATATTTATTATTCTTAGCTTCTTAACTCTTAGTTTAATTTTATTAGTATTTCTTTTATTAGGTGCATGGGATCCGAAATCTCTAACCTCCCCTCATCCCGCAATAGCGGGTATAATAGCTCTTTATATTTCTTATAAAACAGTAAAATATATTAACAAAACCAATTATTTTAATAAACTATTTAACAACGAATGAAGAAATTGAATCATTTTCTGCTAACCTAAAACCACTATATTTATATAACTAAATACTATCACTATGAAGAAGTTTATACTATTATTAATTATTCCACTATTGAGCTTTGGGCAAAGTAAAAAAGACCTTTTAAAAATTAATGATCATTTAAAAAAACAAGTGCAAGAATTAAAATATAAGGTTGACTCTATAGAGAAAGAGGTAGTAAATTATAATAATTTTCTATCTTTTTTCGGAGGATTATACTATAGGGAAAATATAGCTTTTTTTGAGAATGATTATGAAGACCGATTTTTAAATGGCTCTATATTCACTGTTTATTTATCTGCTGAAAAAAAACAAAAACTTACTGGTCTTATTTACGGCAATGGCTACATGGGCCCCACTATTTGGTTATGTGAAAATGGACATTTAAAGTATAGGGTATCACCTGATGATTTAGGGAACACATTTGAGCAATTTGATAATAAAGGTAGAACAAGTGGTATCCAAATATATGACAATGATGTTCATCTATATAAAAATGGCTTTTTAGAAAAAGTATTACAGGAAACTAAATCCCCAAGAAAGGACCCTACCCCAAACTAAATCCCCAAGGATAAATTTACATATTCCCACACTAACCTAAAACCACTATATTTGTATAACTAAATACTATCAATATGAAAAATTTATTACTAGTTTTTTTTACAATTTTATTTTCAAGTTGTACCGTTACATCAATCAATAAATCTGCAGAAACAATACCAATAGAAAATAAAGAATTTATAATAATGGGGAACTTAAGGGTTGTTATTTCAGATAACGAAAGTAAATATGATAAAATTATGTCAAATGCTATAACTACTTATGGGCCAGGTGTAGACATAATAAATATTAAAGAAGACAAACAACAATTAACGGGTCAAAAAATTATTAATTGTTTAGTTATTAAATATCTGTAAATAAAAAGACCACCAAAAATAAATGAAAAAACTCCTACTCCTACTTATTATACCACTATTGAGCTTTGGGCAAATACAAATGGAAAATTTAAATTTTGATAATAATAATAGAGAGTATTTAATTTATGTTCCTGACAGCTACTCTGATAACAACCCTGTACCAATTTTACTTGCTCTTCATGGAGGTGCAGGATATGCTATAGATTTTATGAATTATGAAGCTGATTTTCGTTCTATTGCCGACACCTCTGGATTTATATTGATTTATCCTCAAGCACTTGAGGATCCAGAAACTGGAGATACTAGTTGGATGCATAAAGAACCAACCAATCACGATGATATTTATTTTATTGAGGCCATAATTGATGCTGTTGCATTAAATTATAATGTAGACCAGGAGAGAATTTATGCATGTGGTTATTCTTTAGGGGGCATGTTTTCTTATGATTTAGCATGTAGGCTTAATAATAGAATTACCGCGATAAGTTCAGTGGCGGGCGCAGCATTTGTAGGTGCATTTTATAATTGCAATCTTGTTCACCCAACACCAGTTCAAAGTATTGTAGGTACTAACGATGATACTCATCCTTATAATGATCTTAAAGGTTGGTATTATCCAGTTAGTGAGATTAACAATTATTGGTCAACCTTCAATAACACAGATGTTAATCCAATTATTGAATTAATACCTGACTTAAATATTTTTGATGGAAGTACAGTAGAACGGCATTCGTGGTTGAATGGAGACGGATGTGTTTCAGTTGAAGAATTAAAAATTATAAATGGAGGGCATGATTGGCCCTCTCCACAAACTTCATGGGGAAATCAAGATATTAACGCAAATATAGAGGTGTGGAATTTTGTTTCTAAATTTAATATGTATGGTTTGATTAGCTGTAATGCAACAAATTATTTAGAGTTTGATACCATGAAGTCTAAAAACTTAATCTTAGCAGTAGATTTATTAGGAAGGAAAACTACTAAGAATTGCTTTCAAGTATACATCTACGATGATGGTAGTGTAGAAAAGAATTATATAGTAGAATAAAAAACAATTCTTTCAATTTTATATTTATAATAAAAGTTGGGCAAATAGTTGGGCAAATTTGCTTTATAAATGTTTATACATATTTATATCAATATAAAGAATTTAATATAAACTTATCTGTTAAAATGGGTTTTTTGTAAAAATGAATAAATAAGAGAAAATTTAATTGTGACCCCGGCAGGACTCGAACCTGCAACCAACAGAGCCGAAATCTGTCATTCTATCCAGTTGAACTACGGGGCCAAAAAGATTACAAAAGTATTAATTTTTAATTCAATACGTTTTATCTTTATATTTAGTATTCTATGAGGATTTATTTTTTGTTTTTTTTAATGTGCGCTTCACTTTCCTTTTCGCAAACGCGAGTAGGTGAATGGGATGTTTTTCTGGATTACTCATCTGTGAATTGTTTGTTTTCAAGTGAAAAAGAAATTTATGTGGGAACGGAGTCTCAATTTTTTACCTATAACGAAACGGATAATAGCATTACATCGTATTCTAAGCTAAGCGGCCTAAATGACGTCAACATAACAGCTATTAATGTAGATCCGTTATCAAATACTACAATAATTGGTTATGAAAACGGCAACATTGATTTAATGTATAATAATCAAGTTGTCAATATACCTTTTATAAAAAACTCAAATAATATCGTGGGAAGCAAAAAAATAAACAACATTCATGTTGATGAAGGAATAGCGTTTCTTGCCTGCGATTTTGGGTTAGTAAAATTAAACATCAATAATTATGAAATATTAGACACTTATTATTTTTGGAATAATGGTGCTTATGGAAGTGTGTTAGATTGCTTTGTTTTTAATTTCTCCAGCACAGATTCTAAATTGTCTAATAAAATTTATGTTGCTACTGATTTTGGTCTTTTTTCTGCTAACAAAAACAACGCTAATTTACTAGACCCAAACAGTTGGGAAAATGAGCACTCTATTCTAACTAATCAAGGGTTGGTCGAAAATGTAACTTTTGTAAATGGTGTTAAAGAGCTAATCGGACAAAAAAATGGGGGACATGAGCTTATTTTAATTCCTAATAATTATATCGCCACCAATGCAAAAGATCCAATCTGTCAAATATTAGTTTTTTCTGAAAAAAATAATATTTTTATTGCACATGAAATACCAGAGTTATGCAGCAATAATGAAAATATTATTTCTGCTTATATTGAAAATAGTGAGATAATGGGGTTTAGTTATAGTAAATTATTTTTAATAAATAATATTGCTGATTTGAAAAGCCCAGGTAAAGCAATAGATAACTTAGAACTGTTTTCTATATCACCGCTTAACTTACTTAACGGCTTTAATAGCATCATATTTAATAAAAATGAATCCGGAAATGTAATTAAAATATATTTTGGTGACTCTATTAATGGTTTAACCCAATGCGTTATATATAATGGTGACTTTTATTTTGAAAATTATTTTATTCCAAACGGCCCCGCCGCTAACACATTTGGGGATATTGCCTTTATAGATGATAAATTAATGATTGCGCACGGCGGTAAAAATGGATCTTGGAATAATCTAAATATTAAACAAGAGTTGTCCATATATGAGAACAACCAATGGAGACAAACATCTGGCTTAAGAGATATGGAGATTAATGATCTTTTAACTATTGCTGGAGCAAATAATAATTATTTTGTTGGCAGTTGGAATAATGGTTTAATTGAGTTGTCTGACTATAATATTACTAATATTTATAATGAGAAAAACAGTTCTTTGCAAGCTATAACTGACGATGGTTGGATTAGAATAGGAGGATGTTGCGAAGATTTATCTGGCGATCTTTGGGTAACAAACTCTCAGGCCGAAAGACCTATTTCTTTATTTAAAAATGAGAGCTGGGAGAGCTTTTCATTAAGCTCCATTTCCACAAACACAATGATTGGTAAAATTTTTTGCAACTCAAATAATCAAAAATGGATACAATCAAGAGGGGAGGGAATTATAGTGATCTCAAACAATAATAATAGCAAAGAAATTAATGAGAAAAAACTTAACTCAGCAGCCAATTTAGGTAACTTACCAAGCAATACAGTAAACTCAATAATTGAAGATGCGGATGGTTCTGTGTGGGTCGGAACCGCAAATGGCGTTGGTGTTTTTTATTTCCCTAACAATATTTTTAACTCAGATAACTTTGATTGTGAAACACCTTTAGTTGAGGTGGATGGCTACGTAGAAAGATTACTTTATAACACTAACGTTTTAGACATAGATGTAGATGAAGGTAATAGAAAGTGGTTCGCCACTGAAGGGAAGGGTGTTTTTCTAATGTCTGAAAATGGGACTGAAGAGATTTATCATTTTACTTCCGAAAATAGTCCTTTGTTAAGTAATATTGTTTACAACGTTGAAATAAATCATAAAACAGGTGACGTGTTCTTTGGAACAGATTTGGGTTTGTGTTCATTTAGATCTAACGCCACGTTAAGTCAAGAAAATTTCGAAAAAGCATTAATTTTCCCCAACCCAGTAAAGCAAAATTATTCTGGTGTTATTTCTATTAACGGCCTAACTAATAACACAAATGTAAAGATAACAGATGTCTCTGGGAACTTAGTATATGAAACTTATTCTGAGGGGGGTAGCGCAACATGGGATGGTAAAAACTTTTCTGGAGAAAAAGTGAAAACTGGAGTCTATTTATTTTTCTGTACCAATAATGATTTTAATGAAACTATTGTTAAAAAGATTCTAATTTATAATTAATGTTAATTAACTCCGAGGCTATTATTTTAAACCATATTCGTTTTTCGGAGCGAGACTTAATAGTTAAAGTATTAACAAAAAAAAGAGGTCTTATTTCATTTCTTGTCAAGGGCGGACAAAAAAAAAAGAAAAACTATTTGCAACAATTAATGATTGTAAATATTTCTTTTAATTTTAAATTAAACAAGAATCTACATTATATAAAAAACATAGAACTAAAATCCGTCCCTAATAAAATACTAATCAGTCATCTTAAGCGAAATACCGTTTTATTCTTGTGCGAAATAATTAGCAGAATACTAAAAGAGGGGAGTGATGAAGAAAGATTATATGAATATATTGAAAAAAGCATCTCATATTTAAATTCTGACTTGTGCTCTGGTAAATTTTTTGATATATGGTTTTTACTAAATTTAACTAAGCTCCTAGGCGTTGCTCCAGAGTTCACTAGTTTTGAAAAAAACTCTAATTCTGTTTTTTGTCCTGAAACAGGGGTTTTTACCTTATTTACAAACCACGAAAAAAATATAGCTTGGAATAAAGAACAGAGCTTGTTACTCTATAATTTTTTACGTGCAAATATTGAAGAAATAGAAAATTTTTCTTTAAGTTATAATGATTATAAAAATCTAATTGAAAATATTTTGCATTTTTATTCATTACATGTTTCAAATTTTAATTATAAAAAACTGGTGGCGGGTTATACTGAATTACTATGATTAAAAAAACTTTTTTTATTTTCTTTTTCATTGTGGTTAGCACCCTTACGGGGCAAGAGATTATTATAGTAGATGACAATAACAACCCCATAAATAATGCTGCTGTTTTTAATGAAGAAAAATCAATCCATGTGCTTTCTAATATTAATGGAATAGTTAATTTATCTAGATTCTCTGATAATGAAAAATTGTTTTTTCAACACCCAAAATATTTTTCCTTGCCAGTTATAAAAGGCAATTTGATTTCTAGTAAATTTTGGAAAGTAATAGACGTTTTTTATGAAATTGAAGAGGTTACACTAAAACACAATCAAAACACAAATAATATTAAAAATAGTGCGGCAAAAAAAATTTTTATTACAAGAAAAGAAATTGATAAAATGAATACGGAAAATCTTGCTGATTTACTTGAAAAAAAAGGAGGAATCAGTGTTCAAAAAAGTCAATTTGGTGGAGGGAGTCCAAATATAAGGGGTTTTGAGGCCAACAAAATTTTACTTGTCTTAGATGGTATTAGATTAAATAACGCCATTTACAGATCTGGTCACTTGCAAAATATAATTACCATAGATGAGTCTGTGTTAGAGAATACTGAGGTAATTTTTGGCCCTAGCTCGGTTCTGTATGGCAGCGATGCATTAGGTGGGACAATTAACATGTCTACTAAAAATATTTATTTTTCTGATGAGCCAAATATAGAAACATCCTTCTTTAGTAGATATGCTAGTGCCTATAATGGTATTTCATCCCACCAGTCTTTTTTATATGAATCTAAAAGTTTTTCTGTGTTTAATGCTATTTCACTAAAAGACTATGGAGATGTTAAAATGGGAAAAAACAGAAGACATGGGTATGATAACTGGGGATTAATGCACTTTTATGTAAATGAAGATGGAGAAATAGTGATGAATGATGATCCTAATATTCAAAAAAACACAGGATTTCAACAATTAGACATAATTAACAAAATGCTTTTTAAATTAAGTAATGAGTGGCGCATTACAACTAATGTTCAATACTCCACATCATCAAACGTTCCTAGATTTGATAAATTAAATGATTTAAGTGATGTGGTTTGTGAAATTTGTGGAAACAACAAACCTAAGTACTTGTATTGGTATTATGGGCCACAAAAAAGATTTCTTAGCAGCGTGTCTTTTCTTGGCTTTGAAAACAGAAAGCTTTTTGATAAATCAGAATTTATACTAGCTTACCAAAAAGTTAATGAATCTAGAAATCAACAAAAAGTAGATGACGATATTTTAACAAAAAGAAAAGAGTCGGTTGATGTATATAGTTTAAATACCAACTTTAATAAAGGTGATTTTTCCTATGGAACAGAAACCATATATAATTTTGTTTCATCAAAAACAAACACACAACAATTTGGAATAGGATCAACAAGATATCCTGCTGATGGGTCCTCTACTTTTTCCAGCGCATTATATTTTAATTATCTTAAAAATTTAAATAAACAGCTCCATCTAGAAGTTGGTTTAAGAAACACTTTTTCTTATTTATTTGCTGATTTTAGTGATAGTATTCCACGAAGCTCAATGGGTTTAGAAAAATCCACTATTTCAACAAATTGGAATAATCTTTCTGGTAATATAAAGACAACTTATTATCCATCTGATTCATGGAAAATTAGCACAGTTTTTTCTAAAGGTTTTCATGCTCCCAATATAGATGATATGGCAAAAGTTTTCGTCAAAGGAGACAATATTACGGTACCAAACATCAATTTAGAACCTGAAATTGTTTATTCTCAGGAGTTTTTTCTGTCAAAAGAAAGCATGTTGGGTGTTTTTTATTTTAATGGCTTTTTCACTCAAATCAAAAATGCTATTATAAAAGATAGTACACAAGTTAATCTTAATGCATCAATAGAAGGGGCCCCTGAACTACTTTCTTCGGAGGTTGTTTATGAGGGGGAGGAGTATTATGCTTTTTCTAATCAAAACACTAAACGGGCTGATATTCTTGGTTGTACATTTGGATTTGAATCTCAATTAACCACCCAAATTAACTTAAAAGGAGATGTGAATTTCACAAAAGGCATAAACAAAAATGACGATTTACCTGTGCCACACATACCTCCTGTTTTTGGAAAAATATCCTTGAAAAAAACTGGAGAGAAATTATCTTTAGATTTCAACTATCAGTATTCTTTTAAGAAAAATGCAGATGAATTTGACTTTGCAGGTGTAGATAATTTGGACGAAACCCCCTACGAAATAATCAACCTCTCTTCTGATTCTCAAACCACTAACTATTATGGCCTTCCCAGATGGTCAACATTGAATTTTTCCTTAAATTATAATTTCTCTAAAAATATAAATTGTCAATTTTCAGTCAACAACATACTTGATGAACATTATAAAAGTTTTGGGTCTGGAATTAGCGCAGCGGGAAGAAACTTTATAACTACTTTTCGAATTAATTATTAATATACTTAACGCTTTTCAAAATAGCCTCTAAATCTAATAAATAATTAGCTTTGTTTTCACCCGGGGCATACAAGTAAAGTGAAATTAAAAACCGTTTCATTGTAATTGGATTATAAATTAAACCTGACATAAAACTACCACCCATAAAATCCCCCTCCATCCTCCAAAGACCTTTTATAGTTATATTTTTCTGATTAGGAGTAATTACTGAATCAATATATATCGGTGTTCTATCCTCTATTTGTAAATATGATCCCTGCGCGCTACTTGAAATTTTATCTTTAGCTATTTTATTTTTCTCAAATACAATATTTTCAATTTTAGGGGATTGTAAAAAGGGGCTAATTAATATCATTTGAGATGACGTTTTTGTTTCTCCCCTTAAATACAAAATTTCATTTAAAGAATCAATAATAAAAAACCTATTCGGTAAAGAAATAGATAGCTGATGCTTTCTTTGTAAATAACTTAAAATGTTTGGGGGTGTTAAATTATGATGGTTTCTAACTCTTCTTTTAATTTCGTTATCCTTTATTTGCGCTGCCACCTGTTGCGAAAATTTAATTATTGAATCGTCATTTTCCTGATTATCAATTGAGCAAAAATATACTTTTTGATTTTTAGACCATACATCTTTATTTACTTGGATATTAAATTCTTTAGAAGAATTTAATATAACTATGTTTTTGTGCGTTCTAAAAATACTACTAAAATCTTTTTCTAAAATTGGTATAATCTTAAAATGGTTTTTCGTTTCGCCATAAATTTCTGATTCTAAAATCGGTTTTTGTGCGCTAATGAGGTTATTTCTAAAAATGTCAAATAAATTTTTTGAACAATTTGATCTCTGAACTAGTATAATTTCTAAATATTTTCCAGTGGAGTTAGCATGTTGATTAAAATCACAAGATGTTAAAACAAAACACCACCCAATCAATAAATAAGAATATATTTTATTCATAATCCGCGTTTACATATATTTTTAACTTCCTTCCTGCAATTATTGAGGTTTTATTCATACCGTTCCAAAGCATAATATCTCTAACCCTACAATTGTATTTTGCTGCTATTTTACTCATTGAGTCACCTGGCTTTATTGTATACACAATTTTTTTAACCATCTCTTCATACGCTGGGTGAATATTTTTTTCTTCTACTCTGTCTAGTGTTTGATAAATAGTGTCTTTATTTAATAAAAAAAACTCTATTTTATCAATAGGTAAATTCAAATAAAAATCTCTATTTTCTACATTTGGTACTATGCCTATTTTATATGATGGGTTTAGGTCTTGTATTTTTTGTTCACTTATATCAAGAATAGTTGCTAAATTTTCAAAATTAAGGCGCCTTTGTATATGTATCGTGTCGATATCATGATCAAAAATGTTTTTTGTTGTGTCAGGATATATTCCATATTCAGATGCATAATTCATTACATATATTGCTGCAATTAATTTAGGTATATATTCTCTTGTTTCCTTTGGAAGAAAGGGTCTGTATTCCCAATAATTTTTCTTCCCCCCTGATCTTTTGATCGCTTTTAAAACTCCATATTTTCCAACATTATAAGAGGCAATAGAGTTTGTCCAATCATCAAACCTTGAATTTGATTCTAAAAAATATTCACAAGCTGCTTTAGTAGATTTGACGACATCCATTCTTTCATCAACATATGAGCTAATAATTAAATTATACTCTTTTGCAGTATTAAACATAATTTGCCACATTCCTTTTGCGCCCATAGGTGATTTTGCCCTAGGATTATATCTAGACTCTATCACTGGTAAATATTTTAACTCTAGCGGAACATTATAGCTATCCAAAATAGGCTCAATAATTGGAAAATAGTATTCCGTCATTGATAACATTTTACTAATATTTGTTCTGCCTCTAAATATATATGATTTTATGTGTTTTTCAACTGATGAGTTGTATATTAATTCAAGTGGTGTTTTTTTATTTAATGCTTCTAAACTTTCTATTACTTTATTTCTTTCATATTTTATTTCTTGTGGATACGAATATGTTAAGCATAAAGCAAATAATATTGTTAATTTAAACATAGTTTTCCAAAATATAATTTCCAAATTCTAACAACTGACGATCCTTAGATTTATGAGCAATTAACTGAGCTCCTACTGGGGAATCTTTTTTATATTTTAAAATAGGTATCGATAAAGATGGGTTCCCTGATAAATTCGCATGAACTGTAAAAACGTCCTGTAAATATAAAACGGTTGGATCGTTATGCTTTTCATTTAGTTTAAAAGGTACAGTTGGGCTAGTTGGTAGTAGTATAAAATCTGAGTGTGATAATAAATTTTCTGTTTGTTCCTGAACTAATCTTCTAATTTTTTGAGCTTTAGCATAATAATTATCATAATAACCTTCACTGAGTACAAAAGTGCCTAATAAAATTCTTCTTTTTACCTCTTTGCCAAAACCTTTTGATCTTGTTTTTTTAATTATTTCTTCCCAGTTGTTTATACTTTTTCTTGAACTATGTCCATATTTAATTCCATCGTACCTTGATAAA
>CABYOB010000008.1 GCA_902520385.1 uncultured Bacteroidota bacterium | reverse complement strand
TGTTAGAGCTGGAAGAAGAACATATTTTTTTGATGTTCGTGCAACCAGAGCAGAAGATTATTATATGACAATTACAGAAAGCAAAAGACATACTAAGGAAGATGGATCTTTTTATTATCAAAAACATAAAATTTATCTTTACAAAGAGGATTTTGATTCTTTTTTAGAGTCTTTAAAAGAGGTTTCTGATTTTATTATTAAAGAGAAGGGGCGTGATGTTATCACTTTAGATAAAGCAGGCAGTGATGATCAAAAAGACACTTCTGAAGATAGTTCTGAAGATAGTTCTGAAGAAGATAAAAATGAAGATGAAAAATCTACTGAAAATGAGGATTCAGATAAAGATTTGAAATTCGAAGACATTTAAATTTTTTCCAAAAAAAAAGGCAAGCTACTTATATCACACCGCTACGACCATCTATCCTTGCTACCTTCCGGTCCTGGGGAATTTTGATGGGAGCTGGTTGTATAAGACTTGCCCAATACGAAAATAATAATTAATTTTCATATGTCTATCTTTTCATTTATTAATCTTCTCAAGATTAATTGATTATATTTGCTGGAAGTTTTTTTTTTAGTGAGTAATTACAAGAAAATATCAAGAGATTTATTGAGTTATGCTTTTTTTTCGGGAATTGCATTAGGCTCTTTAGTTTCATTTCCAATATTCTTGTTTGGGATGACGAATAATGTTATATATCTTTTTTGGTTTTTATTATTTGTTTATCCAATTATTTCCACATGGATTTATAGAAAAAGAGTAGTTTCTTTAGATTTTAGAAGTTCTTTTTCTATTACATTTTTAACTTTATTAATTGCTGTTTTTAGTTATTCTATTTTTTTGCATTTTAAAGGCTTTTCTGATTTTAATTTTTCGTCTTTTATTTTTTCTTTAACTCCTTTAATTGCGTATAGTTTTTTATTAGCGTCAATTTTAAAAAAACAAAATTAAATGGACCTTTCTGTTATAATACCACTCTTTAATGAAAGTGATTCAATTATTGCTTTAGGAGAAGAAATTGTTTCTGTTTGTCAAAAAAACAATATAAAAACTGAAATCATTTATGTTAATGATGGAAGTACTGATAACTCATGGAATAAAATAAAAGAGATGGTTAGCAGGGCACATGATAATATTTTATTTAGAGGCGTTAATTTTAGAAAAAATATGGGAAAATCTTTTGCTTTAAATGAAGGTTTTCAATATGCTGTGGGAAAAGTTGTTATAACAATGGACGCTGACCTTCAAGATAATCCAATAGAAATACCGAGGTTTATGAAGTTAATTTTAGATCAAGATTTTCATTTAGTCTCTGGTTGGAAAAAAAGAAGAAAAGATCCAATTGCTAAAACGATCCCAACTAAACTTTTTAATTCAGTTACTAGATTTTTTTCGGGAATTCAACTAAATGATTTTAATTGTGGCTTCAAGGCTTATAAACTGGAAGTAGTTAGAAGTATTACTGTTTCTGGGGAAATGCATAGGTATATTCCTTTGCTTGCAAAAAGAAAAGGATATAATAAAATTGGTGAAATTGAAGTTAATCACAGAGAAAGAGAGCATGGAAAAAGTAAATTTGGGGTTGAACGTTTTAGTAACGGATTTTTAGATTTATTAACGATTTTGTTTTTGAATAAATTTGCTGATAGGCCAATGCATTTTTTTGGACTTTTAGGGGTGATGTTTTTTTTAATTGGGTTTTTTATTGCTGTATATTTTAGTTATTCCAAAATTTTTCTTAATTATTATAACATGACTGATAGACCTTTGTTTTTTTTAGGAATACTTTCTATGATTATAGGTTCTCAGCTTTTTTTAACAGGTTTTTTAGCAGAAATGATTGTGAGAAATAAAAAAAATAAAACTAATCAGATTTCGGAAAAAATAGGTTTTTAGTATAGTGAAAAAAGTAATAATTATTTCACCTGTCTATCCTTTAAGAGGAGGAATTGCCGAAAGCACAGAGCTTTTATATAAAGAATATATTAAAAAAGAGATTAGTTGTCAGATTATTTCATATAAATTACAATACCCAACAATTTTATTTCCTGGAAAAAAACAAACAGTTAATAATTTGGAAAAAGGATCTCTTGATGCCATTTCTAAAATAAACTCTATTAATCCAATTTCTTGGTATTGTACTGCTAAATATATTGCTTCTAAAAAACCAGACTATGTAATCTTTAGATTTTGGAACCCTTTTTTTGCTTTATGTTTAGGCTTTATTGCATTTTTTTTAAAGAAAACAAAAAAAATTGCGTGGGTTGATAATGTTTTTCCACACAAAAAAATTCCTTTTCAAAACATGTTAATTCGTTTTTTTATAAAAAAAATGAATGGTTTTGTTGTGATGTCTAAATCTGTAGAAAATGATCTTAGATCTTTTAAGATTAAAATGCCAATATTCAAATCACTACATCCTATTTATAATAATTTTGGTAAAATACTAGAGAAAAGTATAGCGTTAAAAAAAATAAATATTTCTCCAAATTATAAATACATATTATTTTTTGGTTTCATAAGAAAATATAAGGGTTTGGATTTATTGTTAGAGTCGATGTCTAATCAAAAAATAATTGATAGAAAAATAAAATTAATCATTGCTGGCGAATTTTATGAAGATGAAAAAGATTATCGTGAAAAGATAAAAGATTTAAACTTAACTGAATCAGTACACATATATGATTATTATATCAACAACGATGATGTAAATAAATTTTTTTGTGCTTCTGATTTAGTTGTTCAACCGTATTTGTCTGCAACGCAAAGTGGAATATCTATGATTTCATTTCATTTCAATAAACCTGTTTTAGCAACTAATGTTGGTGGATTAAGTGAATACATTAAAAATGAAGAAAATGGCTATCTTATTGAGCCAAAATCAAATGAAATTACTAGAGCGATAATAGATTATTTTGATAACAACAGAGAATTAGATTTTGTAAATAAAATTAAACAAATTAAAAAACAATACTCATGGTCAAAATTAGTTTATTCGTTTGAAAAAATTAATGAAAAGATTTAGTTATGTTACACTATTTTTTATTAATATTTTTGTTCTGTTTTCAATCATTTTCTCAGAACAAATTTTCTGATACTGGAAATAGAGAGGGTGAGTGGAGAGGATATTATGGAACGGGTGAATTAAGATATGAAGGTGTTTTTAAAGACGGTAAAGAAACGGGTATATTTAAATACTACTATAAATCAGGAAATTTAGAAATGGAATTGTTATATATTGAAGATGGTGTTAGTGCAAAAGTTAGGATTTATTACTCAAACAAAAACATTAAGACATTAGGTGAATATTGTTCTAAAAAAAGGTGTGGAACTTGGGAATATTTCGATGATTCTGGAAATATCATTATTAAAGAAAATTATATACAAGGTCTTTTGAATGGTCTTTATTTTACTTATTATAATGGGGTTTTAACTGATTTGTATACTTATGAAAATGGCGAAAAAAATGGAATATCTAAATCTTTTTTCTCTAATGGTCAAGTAAAAAATATTAAAAATTATTTGAATGATAAATTACATGGTAAATTTGAATTGTTTAATAAAAAAGGGGAGCTAATTGAGAGTATGAATTATAAAAATGGATTTTTAGAATAAATGTAAATGATAAAAACTAGAATAACTGATTTATTTAACATAGATTTTCCTATTATTCAGGCGGGAATGGTCTGGTGTAGTGGTTGGAGATTAGCTTCTGCTGTTAGTAATTCTGGAGCACTAGGGATTATAGGTTCCGGTTCTATGTATCCCGAAATATTGAGCACTCATATTTTAAAATGTAAAAAAGCCACAAAAAATAATTATGCTGTTAATATACCTTTATTGTACCCAAATGTTTCAGAACATATTGATTTAGTTATCAAACATCAAGTTCCTATTGTTTTTACTTCTGCAGGTAGTCCTAGTAAATGGACAGAAAAATTAAAAGAAAATGGGGTAATTGTAGTTCATGTAGTTTCAAATTTAAAATTTGCATTAAAGTCTCAAGATGCTGGAGTTGATGCAATTGTTGGAGAAGGCTTTGAAGCAGGTGGTCATAACGGCTTAGATGAAAATACAACTTTTTGTTTATTACCGCTACTTAAAAAATATATTGATATTCCTATAATCGCCGCCGGAGGAATTGGTACTGGGAAAACTATGTGTGCTGCTATGTCTTTAGGTGCAGAGGGAGTTCAAATAGGAAGTAGATTTGTTTTATCAAATGAAAGTTCTGCTCATTTAAATTTTAAAAACGCTATTTTAAAATCTAAAGATGGAGGTACATCTTTAACTCTAAAAGAAATAACTCCTGTTAGGTTACTTAAAAATAAATTTTATCAGGAAATACAAAATGCTTACCTAGAAAAAAAATCTATATTAGATATAAAGAATTTATTAGGAAGAGGAAGGGCAAAACAGGGAATGTTTGAGGGGGATATAGATGATGGTGAATTAGAAATTGGTCAAATTTCAAGTTATTTAGATCAAATTAAACCCGCTAAAGAGATTGTTATGGAAATAATAAATGATTTTTATAAAACTAGAAATAAATTAAATGAATACTGATTTTGAATTTTTCACCCTCGATAATGGACTAAGAGTCATTCTACATTTAGACACTGATAGTAATGTAGTTACTACGAATTTATTATATGATGTTGGCTCGAAAGATGAGAGTCCAGATTATACTGGACTTGCTCATTTATTTGAACATTTAATGTTCTCAGGAACCTGTAATCATCCAAATTTCGATGATTTTCTAGAAAAGGTTGGGGCTCAAAATAATGCATTTACTAGTAGTGATATTACAAATTATTATATAACAATTCCTTCAAATAATTTAGAACATGCATTATATATTGAAAGTGATAGAATGTTAAATTTAAATGTTTCTCAAAAAAGTCTTGATATACAAAAAAATGTTGTTGTAGAGGAGTTTAAGCAAATGTATCTAAATCAGCCTTATGGTGATCTGCATTTACTATTACGTGCAGCCTCATATAACCTTCATCCTTATAGCTGGTGCCCTATAGGAAAAGAAATCGCTCATATAGAAAAATTTAAATTAGATATAGTAAATCAATTTTATAAAAATTTTTACACTCCTAGTAATGCAGTTTTAGTTGTAGCTGGCAATATTGATTTTAATAAAGTAAAAAAAATGGTCTCTAAATATTTCTCATCAATTCCTTTTCGGGAAGTAATTAGAAATAAGTATTTATTTGAGCCAAAAAAAACAGAAAAAGTTCAATTAAAAATAAAAAGAGATGTTCCCTCAAAATGTATTGTCCTTGCATTTCATATGGGTGGAAGGCTTGATTTTAATTTTTATGTATCTAAGTTAATTTCTTATATTCTCTCCTCTGGGGCTTCTTCAAGGCTGTATAATAATTTAGTTAAGAAAGAGAAAATATTTAGTAAAATACAAACTTATTTAGGTGAAGATTTTGATTCAAGTTTATTGTATATTAAAGGTTTTTTAAATGATAATATTGATTATTCTATAGCTGAAGAAAGTATATTTAACGAATTGAATTTATTATCATCTTTTCTTGTAAGTGAAGAAGAGTTAAGTAAAGTTCAGAAAAAAAATGAATCTGCTTTACGATTTTCTTTGTTGAATAATTCTTATAAAGCTGTTGATTTAGCAATTGGTGCAATTTTAGGAAATCCAAATTTAATTAATGAGGATTTTATGAGTTTTAGCTCAATTTCTAGAGAGGATATTTTAAATGAAGCAAGAAAAATATTTTTACCTTCAAATTGTACTTCATTGTATTATGGAAAAATGTAAAAATGAAGAAGCTAAAAGTAAATAAGATCAATAAGCCATTTTTTTTAAATCCTGAAAAGGATTATTTATTTGATTCAATACCAATTTATTTTTTTCCAAAGAAAGGATCTTCGGTTATGGGTATTGATTTTATATTTGATGTAGATTCAACTGTTTTAAACACTAGATCAAGTTTAGAAATTTCTGCCACAAATTCTTTTTTGAATTGTGGAACTAATAATTTTAGCGAAATGGAGCTTAATAGTGAAATTGATTCTTGTGGAGGCTATTTTTCAAAATCCTTTAACAGAAGGCATTTCGAATGCTCTTTACATATTTTGTCAAAATCTATCAAAGGAATTGTGCCAATTATTTCTGATTGTATTTTTTTTCCAACCTTTCCCCATGATGTAATAAAAAATAAATTAAATAATAAAAAAAAGGCATTCAATATATCATCAATTAAAGTTACTGAAAAAGCAAAAACAAAGTTTAAAGAAATAATTTATGGCAAAGATCACCCATTTGGTAAAAGAATAAATTTAAATGATTTTGACAACTTAAATTCTGAAGATTTTAAAAGTACGCATTCTGATATATGTAGTTTTCAAATAGGAGGAGATAAAAAAACTAAGAATTTGAATATTTTAATTTCAGGTGACTTTCCGAAAAATATAAAAGAAATTTTAGAAAATAATTTTCCTAATTCATTTCAGTCTTCAAATTTTCATGAAATGAAAAATATTATTATTAATAATCCTTCTAGTGTTTATGTAAGTAAAAAAAATGCATTACAAACAGCGTTTAGAATAGGTAGAATTTTACCTGGTCATCATCATAAAGATTTTTTTGGTTTAAAAATATTAATTACAATTTTAGGAGGGTATTTTGGTTCTCGGTTAATGAAGAATATTAGAGAGGAAAAGGGGTATACATATGGTGTAGGGGCATTTTTAATTACTGAGGAATTTTATAGTGAATTAAATATAGTAACAGAAGCAGGATCTAAGCACACTAAGCAAGTTTATTCTGAAATTATTAATGAGATTAACTCTTTAAGAAAAAGTAAAGTTTCAATAAATGAATTAGAAAGAGTAAAATCATATATGTTAGGCTATATATTACATAATTGTAATGGTTTATTTTCCCAAGTAAGTGTTTTTAGAGATTTAAAAAAACACAACTCTTACTTTGATTATTTTTCAAAATTAAATTTAGAAATTAACCTTATTTCTCCTGAAAAAATTCAATATTTAGCTATTAAGTATTTAAATATTGAAGATATTTCTTTTGTTGCTTGTGGTCCTCCAGAAGAAAAAATATGGTGATAATAGGCCATTTTATGTTATAAAATTTTTAATTTTGCATCCTTATATTTTGTATTGTAATGAAAGGTGAAAAAATTATTTCTGAGGGATTTGCTTTTGATGATGTTTTAGTCATCCCATCTTATTCTGATATTTTACCTAAAGATGTTGATACTAGTACTTTTTTTTCATCCAACATCAAGTTAAATATTCCAATAGTTTCTTCAGCTATGGATACTGTTTCAGAGTCTTCTATGGCGATTGCTTTAGCGAGAGAGGGGGGTATTTCAGTTCTTCATAAAAACATGTCAATTCAAGATCAGGTTAACCAAGTTGAAATTGTTAAAAGAGCAGAAAGTGGAATGATTCTAAATCCAATAACTATTTTAGATAATTCTTTAGTTATTGATGCAAAAAAGATTATGAGTAAGTATAAAATTGGTGGAATACCAGTTTTGTCTTCTCAAAAAAAATTAATTGGTATTGTAACAAATCGTGATTTAAGATTTGAAAAAAATGATAATAAATCAATTAAAGAGGTGATGACTTCCTCAGGTTTAATTACTACAACTAAAAATATTTCTCTATCTGAGGCGGAAATAATTTTACAAAAAAACAAAATTGAAAAATTACCAATTGTTAATTCGAAAAATGAAATAATTGGGTTAATTACTTTTCGCGATATAATGAAGGTTAAAAAACAGCCTAATGCTTGTAAAGATAGTTTTGGCAGATTGAGAGTTGCTGCTGCAATTGGTGTAGGTGAAGATGGATTTAAAAGATGTTCTGCCTTAGTAAATGCTGGTGTTGATGCTGTCGTAATAGATACTGCTCATGCTCACTCTAAACTAGTAATAGAATCTTTAAAAGAAATTAAAAAGAATTTTAAAAATATAGATTGTGTAGTAGGAAATGTTGCTACTACAGAAGCAGCTAAGCTATTGATTAAAAATAATGCAGATGCAGTTAAAATAGGTATTGGTCCAGGTTCCATTTGTACAACTCGAGTAGTTTCAGGAATTGGTGTTCCTCAGTTATCTGCTATAAGTAATATTTTTTCTGAATTAAAAAATAATAAAATTCCTTTAATTGCTGATGGAGGTATACGCTTTTCCGGAGATATTGTAAAAGCTATTGTAGCTGGCGCAGATTGTGTAATGTTGGGTTCATTATTAGCTGGTCTGGAAGAGTCACCAGGTCAAACTATAATTTTTGAAGGTAGAAAATTTAAATCTTACAGGGGTATGGGGTCTATTGAAGCAATGCAGTCAGGGTCAAGTGATAGATATTTTCAAGATCATAAGAAAGATATATCAAAACTTGTACCTGAAGGAATTGTAGGAAGAGTTCCTTATAAAGGAAAGTTATCGGAATCCATTTTTCAATATATTGGAGGATTGAAAGCGGGTATGGGTTATTGTGGGGCAAGTAATATTAATAATTTGAAACTCGCTAAGTTCATTAAAATTAGCTCTGCTAGTATGAAAGAAAGTCATCCACATAATGTTACTATAACAAGAGAGGCACCAAATTATTCTAGATAAAATTCAATTATTATGAAGTATTTATTTTTCTTTTCAATTTTCTTTTATTCATTAGTTTTTTCTCAGGATAAATACTTAATGAAAATAGGAGAAGATATTATTTTCCCATCTGAGTTTTTGAATATATATAACAAAAATAGAACAGATTCGGATACATTAGTTAAATCGGATGAAATTGACGAGTATTTAAATTTATTTGTAAACTTTAAATTAAAAGTAATTGAAGCTGAATCTTTAGGAATGGACACTCTTTCATCTTTTAAGAAAGAATTAGCTGGATATAGAAATCAATTAAGTAAATCTTATCTAAATGACACAAAAGTAACAGATGAGCTATTACAAGAGGTGTATGATAGATTGAAATTTGAAATTAATGCTAGTCATATTTTAATTTCTTTAGATCCATCTGCTTCTCCAAATGATACTTTAAGAGCTTTAAATAAAATAAAAAAAATTAGAAAAGAATATTATGATGGTGCATTTTTTGAAGATTTAGCAGTTAAATATTCTGATGACCCATCTGTTTCTCAGAATAAAGGACAGTTAGGCTATTTTTCTGCCCTAAGAATGGTTTACCCTTTTGAATCAGCTGCCTATAATACAAATGAAGGAGAATTGTCAGAGCCTGTCAGGACTAATTATGGTTATCATATTTTAAAGGTAAATGATAAAAGAAAATCAAGAGGCGATGTAAAAGTTGCGCATATTATGATTGTTAATGATAAGAAAAAACCTAAGAATAATTCAGACTCTCTATCTAGGGAGAAAATATTTGAAATACATGAATTGTTAAATGATGGAGAAAGTTTTGAAGATCTTGCAAAAAAATATTCTGATGATAAAAAATCTGGATCTAAAGGTGGGGTGCTTGATTGGTTTGGTGTAACTAACAAAGTTAATATGTATGAGTCTTTTTCTGATGCATCATTTGAAATAAAAAATATTGGAGACTTTTCTAAACCAATAAAAACACCAGCAGGTTGGCATATAATTAAATTGCTAGAAAAAAAAGAGCTTCCTCTATTTGCTGAAATTAAATCAACTCTAAAGTCAAGGGTTGAAAAAGATTCTAGATCTCAAAAAAGCCGAGATGCTTTAATAAAGAGATGTAAAAATTTTTATGATTTTAAAGAAAGTAAAAAATATTTAAATGTTTTTTACAATATGTCAAGTCAAGGTTTTTTGAAAGCTAAATCTCCATCTGATTTATTAATTAAATCTAATAAAGTTTTATTTTCATTAATTTTTAATGATGAAAAAACTTATTATTACCAAAGTGACTTTGTTAATTTTATTTTTGATTTTAAGAAAAGTTTTAGAAATAAAGAGAATTCAATATTAATAATTGATGAGCTATATAGAATGTTTGTTGAACAAAGTATAATTAATTTTGAAAATAAAAACCTTGAGCTACGTTATAAAGAATTTTCATTATTAATGGATGAGTACCATGATGGGATTCTTTTATTTGATCTTATGAATGAAAAAGTTTGGTCTAAAGCAGTTAAGGACACATTAGGTCTTGTAGAATTCTATAACTCTCTAGTTAGTAAAGAATACTCAGAAAAATATTTTGAACCCGAAAGAATGGTTATAAAAGTTTATGAGACATATGATGAAAAAAATCATAAAAAACTTATAAAACATATTTCTAAGGATGTTAGTTTAAGTGATGAGTATTTAACTCAGAAGTTCAACAAGAAATCTAATTTAAACTTAAAAATATATGAAGAGGTTATAGTAGCAAATGATAAACCAATCAGAATGTTATATGATTCAGTAGGTATTTTTTACTTTAAAATGATTAAGGAAAATTTACAGCAATCTATTAAACCATTAAATTCAATCAAAGGATTAGTTATCTCTGAGTATCAAAACTATTTAGAAAAAGAGTGGCTTGATATATTAAAACAAAAATACGAAGTTAATATTAATGAAAATGTGTTATCTCTTTTAAAGCAAAATAAATTACATGAAATTAATTATTTTGAAGAAAAAATTGATGATATTCCTATATATGAGGGTTCTTTTTCACAAGCTTATAGAACTGCGGTTAAAAAACTAGGTTCTTCAAAAGAAACTTATTTTATTTGGAGGGGAAAAACATATACAACTGAGCAACAGTAAACTTTGTCTTCAGAAAATTTGTATATTAATTTTTTATAAAATTTAAATGACTAACAGTAGCTTTATTTTATCAATTTTTTTAATCCTTTTTTCTTTATCTTTTTCTCAAGATAAAAAGATAAAGTTAGATGGTGTAGTGGCTATGGTAGGAGATGAAGTTTTATTCTTTAGTGAATTACAAGAGAATATTATGCAATATAAATCTCAATCAGGTATTAATGTTTCGGATTCATCAACTACAAAACAAGTTTTAGAGGAGTTGTTATTTCAAAAGCTTCTTGTATATCATGCTAAAATTGATAGTGTTGTAGTTAGCGATTTAGAAATAAGTAATAATTTAGAAAGACGTTTAGATTATATTATTTCTCAGATTGGATCCGTAAAGAAAGTTGAAAAATATTTTGACAAATCAATTCAGCAAATCAAAGATGAGTTGTCTCTAAATATTAGAGAGCAATTAACGGCTCAAATGATGCAGCAAAAAATAACTCAATTTGTAGATGTAACTCCTTCAGAAATAATTGATTTTTATAAAAAAACACCTCAAGATAGTTTACCATATTTAGAGGATCAATTTCAAATAGCTCAAATATTAGTTTTACCTAATCCTTCAGATTCTTCAATTCTTGAAACTAAAAGTAAGTTGAATAATCTTAGAGAGAGAATAGTCAGTGGTGACAAGTTTTCTACTATGGCTATTTTATATTCTGAAGACCCAGGTTCTTCTAGAACAGGAGGCGAGTATTTTGGAATAAAAAAAGGCCAATTAGAAAAAAAATTCGAATCAGTAATTTTCAGTCTTTCTATTGGTGAATTATCAAACGTTTTTAAAACGGAATATGGTTATCATTTTGCAAAACTTTTAGATAGAAAAGGTGGGGTGGTTGATTTTGCACATATATTAATGGTTCCAAAAATTTTCTTTAATGAATTAAATGAATCAAAAAATTTATTAATATCATTAAAAGAGGACATTGAAAGTTCTATAACTTCTTTTGCTATTGCTGCAAAGAAATTCTCAGATGATGAATTTACAAAGTATAATGGGGGTTTATTAATAAATGCACAAACTGGCGAATCTAATTTTTTTATAGATGAAGTTGATCCCTCAATAAAGAAAAAAGTTCTTGATCTTAATGAAGGAGATGTTTCAGATCCTATTTATTATAAAAGTCAGGACGGGAAAGAGGGATACAGATTAATTAAATTAGTTCAAAAAAAAGATGCTCATTTTGCAAATGTTGAAGAAGATTTCAATCTTTTAAAAATTTATACAGAGAATTTTAAAAAACAAAATGTTTTATCAGATTGGATTAGTTTGAAGATTGAAAATACATTTATACATATTGATAAAGATTTTTCAAATTTTGAATTCAAATATAACTGGGAAAAAAAATAATAAACTTTATGGAAATAAATAATACAGATATTCAATCTATTGAGAATTTAGTTCGTGTTTGTGATAATATAAAAAATGAAGTTTCAAAAGTTATTGTAGGACAAAAAGATGTAATTGACAAGCTTTTAATAACTATTTTTTCAAACGGACACGCTGTGCTTATAGGAGTTCCTGGTCTTGCGAAAACATTGTTAGTTAATTCAATTTCAAAAACTTTAGGTCTTCATTTTAATCGAATTCAATTTACTCCGGATTTAATGCCATCAGATATTATTGGTGCAGAGATTATTGATAATGATAGAAATTTTAAATTTGTAAAAGGTCCTTTATTTGGAAATATTATTTTAGCTGATGAGATTAATAGAACTCCACCCAAAACTCAATCCGCGTTGTTAGAAGCTATGCAGGAAAAGTCTGTAACTGTTTCTGGAAAAACATATAAACTGGATAGTCCTTTTTTTGTTTTGGCTACGCAAAACCCTATTGAGCAGGAAGGTACTTATCCCTTACCTGAAGCGCAATTAGATAGATTCATGTTTAGTATAGTTGTTGATTACCCAAATTTAAATGAAGAATTACAAATTGTAAAAAGTAATACCACAGTTAATCATCAGGAAATTAGTAAAGTCTTAAATTTAGAGGATATTTTAAATTTCCAAAAATGCCTTTTGGGTTTACCTGTTACTAATAATGTTTACTCTTATGCAGTAGAATTAGTTAGGAAAACTAGGCCAAATAATGAGAGTTCTCCTGAGGAAATTAAGAAATTTATTGATTTTGGGGCGGGTCCAAGAGCTTCTCAATATTTAATTCTTGGCGCAAAAATGCACGCGGTTTTAAAAGGCAAATACTCTCCTGATATTGAAGATGTTCGTGCAGTATCTGCAGATGTTTTAAGGCATAGAATTGTAAAAAACTACAAAGCTGAGGCAGAAGGTGTGACGATAGAAAACATAATACAAAATCTATTTTAAAAAAATATTTACTAATTTTTTCGCAACTTTTTTAATATTCATATTTGACATTTTAATTTTATTTGTCAAATTATTTATTTCATTTTTAATTTTCTCGTTTTTGTAAAATTCTCTCTCAAGTTCTTCTTTTATAGCATCATGTAATAAGTCTATTTGTTTATTTTTTTTATTACTGTTTAATGAAATCTTTTGTATTTCTTTCCATATTTGTTCAATATTAACACTTTCTATAGAAGAAAATGTTTTTATAATCTTGTTTTTATTAAACATGTCTGAGAAATAATTTTTTTCTTTTTGTAATTCTATTTTTTTGATAGTGTCAGATTTGTGAATTATTATTATGTCTGCAAATTCAAGAATTCCTTTTTTTATTGCTTGTATTTTATCCCCAGATTTAGGGAGAGTAAGTAAAATAAAACAATCAGATATAGAATGAGCATTAATTTCACTTTGCCCAACTCCAACTGTTTCAATTATAATTATATTAAATCCGAATGTTTCACATAAAATAATACTTTCATTCGTATTTTTATTTATGCCACCTAATTTTCCTTGGTTTGGGGATGGTCTAATGAACACATTGTCATGATTTGATATTTCTGACATTCTTGTTTTATCAGCTAAAATACTTCCCTTTGATTTTTTGCTACTTGGATCAATTGCTAAAATAGCAACTTTGTTTTTTTTTAATAAATATGATCCTAGACAATTAATAAATGTACTTTTTCCAACTCCAGGGGGGCCGCTTACACATATTATTTTAGATTGTCTATTTTCCTTTAAGCATAAATCAATTAGTGAATTTGCTTTTTTTCTATCTTTTTCTCTAGAACTTTCAATTAATGTTATCGCTTTAGATAATATGCTTATTTCACCATTTTTAATTCCTTCTAAATACTCTTTTGCCTTCATTTTTTTGAGATAGATTCAATAATTTCTATTGCTGCTTCTGCTATAATAGTTCCAGGTCCAAAAATATTTCCCACACCTTTTTTCTTTAAAGAACCGTAGTCTTTTTTTGGTATTATTCCTCCTAAGACAATATGAATTTTATTTTTTGTGTTATTTTTTATGCAATTAATTAGTTTTGGGATTAGTGTTTTATGTCCACCTGCTAGGCTTGATATTCCAATAATGTGCACATCATTTTCAATTGCTTGTTTTGTTATTTCCTCAGGCGTTTGAAATAACGGCCCTATATCAACATCAAATCCTATGTCTGAAAAGCTTGTTGCAATTATATTTGCACCCCTATCGTGGCCATCTTGTCCAATTTTTGCAACCAAAATCCTAGGCCTTCTTCCATTTTTTTTCGAGAATTTTTCAATTACTAACTTTGCCTTTTTAAATATTTTATCTTCTTTTATTTCCATGGAATATATTCCTGATGTAATATTTTTTTCTGGTAGATATCTTTTGAATTCTTTTTCGCAAGCATAAGAAATTTCACCTAATGTTGCCCTTTCTTTTGCAGCTTTAACACATAAATCTAATAAATTTTTATTTTTATTTGCACATGCTTTTGTTATATTATCTAAGGCTATCTTTACTTTTTTAGCATCTCTATTATTCTTAATTTTTTTTATTTTTTCAATTTGACTTTTTTGGACTTTATAATTGTCAATATCTAGAGTTTCAACTGATGATTTTATTTTGCTTTGAAATGAATTTAAGCCTATTATTTTTATTGATTTTGAATCTATTTGAGCCTGTCTTTTTATTGCTGCTTCTTCAATTTTCTTTTTAGGTGTTCCTAATTCAATTAATTTAGTCATACCTCCATTTTTTTCAATTTCTGCAATTATTTTTTTAGCTTTTTTAATAAGCTCATTAGTTAAGTTTTCTATGTAGAAACTACCTCCTAATGGGTCAATTAATTCACATATTTTAGATTCATTTTGAAGAAATAATTGAGTGTCTCTAGCTATTTTTGCTGAATGTTCAGTTGGTAATGTTATAGCTTCATCAAATGCATTAGTGTGAAGTGATTGAGTTCCACCCATTACTGCGGCAAGAGCTTCTAAGCATGTTCTAGTTATATTATTTAAGGGGTCTTGTTCTGTTAAACTCCATCCAGATGTTTGGCAATGCGTTCTTAGCATTAATGATTTTGGATTTTTAGGTTTAAATTTCCCTACTATTTGAGACCATAGAATTCTAGCTGCTCTCATTTTAGCAATTTCCATAAAAAAATTCATACCAATACCCCAAAAAAATGAAATTCTTGGAGCAAAATCATCAATTTTCAAACCTGCATTAAGACCTGTTTTTAAATACTGTAAACCATTAGATAGAGTATATGCTAATTCTAATTCTGCAGTTGCTCCAGCTTCTAGCATGTGATATCCACTAACACTAATTGAATTAAATTTTGGCATTTTTTTTGAAGTATATTTAAAAATGTCGCTTACTATTCTTATTGACTGTTGAGGTGGGTATATATATGTGTTTCTTACTAAGAATTCTTTTAGAATATCATTCTGAATAGTTCCTTTTATTTTCTTAATTGGAATTTTTTTTTCCTGAGCGCATACAATTAAGAATGACATAATCGGCAATACTGCTCCATTCATTGTCATAGAAATAGATGTTTTTTCTATTGGTATATCTTTAAATAGTCTTTTAAGGTCATCAACTGTGTCAATAGCGACACCTGACATGCCAACATCTGATTTTACTCTTTCATGATTTGAGTCATATCCTCTATGTGTTGGTAAATCAAATGCTACTGATAGCCCTGTTTGCCCTGCCTTTAAATTTTTTTTATAAAATTTGTTGGATTTTTCAGCAGTGGAGAATCCAGCATATTGCCTTATAGTCCATTTTCTTTTGCAGTACATACTTGTATATGGCCCTCTTAAAAAAGGAGCAATTCCAGCCCCAAAATTTAAATGTTGTATGTTTTTTAAATCTTTTTTTGAATATTTTGATTTTATTTGGATACCCTCTGGACTTAGCCAGCTATCAATTTTTTCTTTTACTTTAATATTGTTATTAATTGGAATTAAAAAATTAGTTAATTTTTCTATGTAGTTACTGCCAAAAAATGGATCAGTCACTTTATCTAGTAATCCCTCATGCTTTAAAATAAGTTGTTGTTTGACTCCTAAAGTGTTTTCTTTTTTTAAGATGATATTTAGTGAGTCACATCCTCCAACTATTGCTGCGAATGCTTGGATAGTGGTTTGTGTTAAAATATGATATTTTTGTTTAGTTACATTTGTTTCACAAGAAACAAATGCTGGTTCATTATATATGCTAGAATACCAATTTCTAAATGATCTAATTTTAGAAATTTCAAACATAAAATTATTTGATAATCTAAAATGGAATTGGAGGTTTTTGTGTGTTGAGTAGGGGGGTATTTTTTTTTCAATTTCTTTTAATGTCAATTTTTCAACTTGAATAAAAAAAAATTTAAAATTAGGAAGTAAATTTTTTACTTTCAGGTATTCTTTTTTATCTAGCTTTAATCCTTTAATGCATCCTCGAATGTTTTTACTATCTTTTTTTTGAGATAAATATTTTAAAATAGTTTTACTGTTGGTGCAATTTGCAAATTCAATATTAACTTTTTTTAGATTTAAGTCTTTTAGTAACTTGTTTATTTGAATTCTAGAAATATTTTTGTTTTTAAAATTAAAACAAATTGAATTTGCTCCTTCAGAAATTGCAATGATTGCGTTTTTATTTGCTTGTGTAATTTTATCTACAATTATGTCAGTGGATATGAGCCAACTTTTATTTTTTAAAAATGTATTTTTTATTTTGACTTCATCATTAAAGTAAATAGGGTCAAATAATTTGTTGTTAATTTTATGTTGAATATTTTCTATTTGATTTGATGGATTTTCACTTAAAAATTTTTTGACCCAATCTTTTTTTGATTGTTCCTCGTATGGTTTTAATGGTGAAAAAACTTTAGACATTTTATTTTTCTATTATATATATAGTTTCATTCGGTTTAGATAGTAAGTAGTCTTCTCTAAATATTTTCTCTAGATCAGGATTTAATGTATCAGATTTAAGAATACTAATTAGAGTGCTGTCATTTTTAATTAACAATCTAAGCCTTTCTATTTCTTTTTTCTGTTTATTAATTTCTCCATTTAATTTTACTTGTCTTAGAAATGCGTTTTCGTCAAAAAAGAATAACCAAATGATAAAAAAAAGAAATAATATTTTTAAAATATTATTAAATATAAAGGAAAATATTTTTGATTTTCTTTTCAATTTTTTTAATTATTTTCTTTAAGAAATGGATATCTATAGTTTTTAGGTGGCACAAAGGTTTCCTTTATTGTTCTAGGCGATGTCCATCTTAATAAATTTAAATACGATCCAGCTTTATCATTCGTTCCTGATGATCTAGACCCGCCAAAAGGTTGTTGAGATACAACGGCACCAGTTGGCTTGTCATTAATATAAAAATTGCCTGCTGAGTTTTCTAGAGATTTTGAAGCTTGAATGATAATATTTCTATTTTTTGCAAATATTGATCCGGTAAGTGCATAATCAGATGAATTGTCAATTATTTTTAATGTTTTTTCAAAATCTTCATCTTTATAAAGATAGATAGTTACAATAGGACCAAATAATTCTCTTTCCATTGTATCATAATTCGGGTCAGATGTTAAGATAATTGTAGGTTCAATAAAATAGCCTACACTTTTATTAAATCCGCCGCCATATATGATTTGAGTTTTTTTATCTTTTTTTGCTTTTAAGATTGTTGATTTTAAATTTTCAAATGATCGGTTGTGAATTACAGCATTTACAAAATTTGAAAAGTCTCTAGGGTCTCCAACTTTAATAGTTTGCATTTCACTTATTAATTTTTTTTCAATTTTTTTCCATTTGCTTTTAGGTAAATAAATTCTAGATGCGGCAGAACATTTTTGACCTTGGTATTCAAATCCTCCTCTTATAATTGCAGTTACAACTTCATTAATTTCAGCAGATTTGTGAGCTATAATAAAATCTTTCCCCCCGGTTTCACCAACAATTCTAGGATAAGATTTATACTTGGAAATATTTTTCCCTATTTCTTTCCAAATTGATTGAAAAACTTTTGTAGATCCAGTGAAGTGAATACCTCCAAAATCTGAGTGTTCAAAAATGACTTTATTAGCATCTTCAGGTTTGCAGTGCACCATGTTTATTACACCGTCTGGAAGGCCAGCGTCTTTAAGTAAATCCATGATAATTTTTGCAGAATATGTTTGATTATCTGATGGCTTCCATACAACAGTATTCCCCATTAAAACTGGGGCTAGGCATAAATTAGCTGCAATCGATGTAAAGTTAAAAGGAGTTATTGCATATATAAAACCTTCAAGAGGTCTATATTCCATCTTATTCCAAACTCCGATAGAACTCTCGGGTTGTTTTTGGTAAATTTCGGTTAAAAATTTAACGTTAAATTTTAGAAAATCGATTAGTTCACATGATGCGTCAATTTCAGCTTGATAAATATTTTTAGATTGATTTACCATAGTTGCTGCATTCATTTTTTGTCTATAAGGTCCTGCTAGTAATTCTGCTGCTTTTAAAAAAATTGCACATCTTTGGTCCCATGGTGTGTTTTTCCAACTTTCTTTTTTATTCATACAGGTTGCAATAGCAAGTTTTACTTCTTTTTTAGATCCGTAATGACAGTATGCTACAATATGTTTGTGATTATGGGGAGGAGATATTGGTTTTTTATTAGAAGAAGTAATTTTTTTCCCATTAATAATCATGGGGAGATTGAGTACTTTCTTCATCATTTGATCATATTCTTTTTGAACTTCTAGTCTTTCAGGGCTTTCAGGTCCATATGTTTTTACAGTTTCACAAGTAATATTAGGTACGGAAAATATAGCTTTTGTCATTATTATTGTTTGTTAATAGTTTTATTCAAAATTATGAAAGGAAAATTAATTCAAAGAATTAGATGTTATTTTTTCAATGCCCACAAGTCTTTCATGTCGTTCCCAGGGGGATTTATAATAAACATATATTGTGTATTCATTATTTGTTTCATAATGGTTTCCTTCAATTAAGTCAGAGGATATTTTATTTTTCTTTAAAGTAACATATTTATAGTTGTAATATCCTTGTTTTAACAAAACTTCTTTTTCAAAATTTTTGGTTTTATGATTATAATCCAATAAAAAATCTGAACTAATTCTCCAATCACTCAAATCACCATATATATATATATCTTCATTGATGTTTAATCCGCTACTTGATAAATTAAATTTAACAATAACGTACTCAGCCTCATTTTCTGGGGAATAAGAATTATCTTTTCGTACAATCAATTTCCCGTTTAAATCATAATTTTCAAAATAAGATTTATTTGATTTTTTTACATCTTTTTTTAGTTCTACTACATGAAAGAAATTATTAAAACTTTTGGTTTTCTTTGTGTAAATGGTATCAATATTTTTTGAGAAAAATCGCAAACTACTTGTGTTAAAATCTCTGTATTCATTTCCTCCACTAAAATTAATTTCCTTGTCATAATTATACTCCAAAGAGTTTTGCCTTATGAATGTAGGCTTTATATTAGTTTTTAGATTACTCCAATCATCGTTCTGTTGAATGACAACCTTTATTTCATCCATTGGGTTAGTTGTATTTATATTAGAGAAAAAAACCTCAAAATCTATTTCTTGTTTTGATTCAATTTCATTTGCGAATGTAGCTCTTTTAATATTTGCTTTTACTTCTACAATATTTTCATAAACAATTATTTTCCTTTTTAATATTATTTTTCGATCACTTTCATTTTGCACAATTAAAATATAATTTCCTGATAATAAAAATTTAAAGTTTTCATTTGGGAATAAACATTCGTAATGCACATAATTAATATTAGTATTAAAAGAATAAGAAAAATTTTCAATATAATTTTCTATAAAGCCTTCTATATAATCCGAGGGTAGTAAATCAGATTTGTTCCAATCTGAATCACAATGAATGAAGCTGTAAGTATAATTTTTAACATCATATGCTATTTCATCAAATGAGAGTTTAAGAACGTCATTTGAGTTAAGTCGAATAATTGGATCTAATAATTCATTCTCAACATTATGTATCAAAACTGTTTTAATGTTTTTTTCTTTATATTCTTTAATAACTTCGCATTTAGCAAAAAAAACATTTAGTAAAAGCAGGAGATATAAGACGAAATTCATATTAACAATTTTAGTTAAAAAAAAATAAAATTAATTCTTTAAATATAATGGTTTAATTTATTAATATTTTTTAATTTCGTGTTCGTAAAATCAATCTCTAAATTTACATCATTGGAAGTAAAAATATCTAAGGGTAAAAACATTAGTCTTAAAGGAGAGGCTAAAAAGGTTGTTGTGGAGTTTTCCTCTAAAACATATTCATTTAAGCCAACTAATTTTCATGGCTTAAAACCAAAATTAAGTGTTAAAGTAGGTGACTCTGTTTTAGCAGGTGATAGTTTGTTTTTTGATAAAGATTTTGAGAAAATTAATTTTGTTTCTTCAGTTAGTGGTAAGGTTGAGAAAATAATAAGGGGAGAGAAAAGAAAATTGTTAGAAATTGTTATTAGTTCAAATGCAAAAAATAGGTATAAAAAATATAATGTTTCAGGCCATTCAAAATTTAATATTGAAAAATTAAAGAATTTATTTTTTGAATCTGGTTTATGGTCTTTAATTAAACAAAGACCATTTGATTCGGTTGCTGACCCAATTAAATCACCAAAGTCTATTTTTATTTCATGTTTTGATTCTTCTCCATTAGCACCTGATTATGATTTTATGCTCTCTGGTAAAGAGAAAGAATTTCAAAAAGGAATTGATGTTATTTCTTTACTTTGTGATGGGAAAATTCATCTGAATATTGACGGAGATTCAAATTCTAGGTTTTTTCAGAAAATAGAGGGCGTTCAGTTAAATAAATTTTATGGACCCCACCCAGCTGGAAATGTTGGAGTTCAAATTCATCACGTTGATCCAATAAATAAAGGAGATATAGTTTGGATTCTAAAGCCTCAAGCATTAGTTACTATTGGTCATTTTTTCTTGAAAGGAATGTATGTCAACGATAAAATGTTTGCAGTCACAGGTTCAGAAATTAAAAAACCAAAATACTTTAAGTCTTTTCAGGGGGTAAATATTAGTGATTTTTTAAAAGGAAATCTAACATCCGGAAAAAAACGATTCATTTCAGGTAACGTGTTACATGGTGATGCTATTGACAAAGATGGGCATGTTGGTTTCTTCGACGATCAGATTACGGTTATTCCTGAAGGTGATTATTATGAATTATTTGGTTGGGCAATGCCCGGTTTAAAGAAGTATAGTTTTTCTAGAGCTTTTTTGTCATCTTTGTTGCCTCAAAGAAAAATTGTTTTAGATACAAATATGCATGGCGAAGAGCGTGCTTATGTAGTCTCAGGTCAATATGAAAATGTAGTTCCTATGGATATTTTTCCAGTACAATTAATAAAATCTATTTTAGTAGAAGATATTGAATTAATGGAAAAATTAGGTATTTATGAAGTAGCTCCTGAAGATTTTGCTTTATGTGAATTTGCATGTACATCCAAAATGCCTGTTCAGGAAATTTTGAGACACGGTTTAGATTTAGTTAAAAAAGAATGTAGTTAGGTATGAGTTTTTTAAGAAATACATTAAATAAAATTAAACCTCACTTTTTAAAAGGTGGTAGGTTAGAAAAGTTGTACCCAGCATATGATGCTTTTGAAACATTTTTATTTGTTCCAAATCATACTACTTCAACCAAGTGTCATGTTAGAGATTCTATTGATTTAAAAAGAACAATGGGTACGGTTATTTTAGCTTTAATTCCGTGTTTAATATTTGGTTGTTATAATATAGGTTATCAATATTACTTGCAGTTTGATCCTTCTTATATTAATCAAAACTTTTCGAGTTTCCTCAATTTATTCTTATATGGTTTGATGAAGGTTTTTCCTATGATTGTTGTTTCATATGGAGTTGGTCTTTCTATTGAGTTTGCTTTTGCGGTTTTTAGAAAACATCCGGTTAATGAGGGGTATTTAGTAACAGGAATGTTGATTCCACTAATTTTTCCTATTGATTGTCCATTATGGATAGTAGCACTATCAGTAATTTTTGCTGTAATAATTGGTAAAGAGGTTTTTGGAGGAACTGGAATGAATATTCTAAATCCAGCTTTGTTAGCCAGAGGTTTTGCTTTCTTTGCTTATCCTACTAAATTATCTGGAGATAAAGTTTGGGTATCTGAAGGATATACTGATTCTATTTCAGGTGAAACAGCACTTGGAGAACTTGCAACTCTTGTTAAAGATGGTGTAACAAATGACTATCAAGAAACTGTTCTTAGTAATTTCAGTAGTGATGGTGCTTACAGCTTGCTTAATTCATTTCTTGGATTTATACCTGGTTCAATTGGAGAAACATCAGTCGTTGCTGTTTTAATTGGAGCGGCCATTTTATTAATTACTGGCTTGGGTTCTTGGAGAATTATGTCTTCTGCATTAGTTGGTGGGTTTTTCATGGCTTCAATATTTTATTTTTGGAACGCAAATGGATTTATGTCACTAAATCCAATTCACCAATTATGTATTGGGGGTTTTATGTTTGCTGTTGTATTTATGGCTACTGACCCTGTTTCAGCAGCACAAACTAATAAAGGAAAGATTATATATGGTTTTTTGTGTGGGTTTTTAGGAATTATGATTAGAGTGTTTAATCCAGCTTACCCTGAAGGAATAATGTTAGCTATATTATTTATGAATGTTATGGCGCCTTTAATTGATCATTATGTAGTTGAGGCTAGTATAAAGCGTAGAATGAGTAGAGTTAAAATTTAGTGAAAATGAAAATTAATAAAGATTCAAATATTTTTACTTTTTCCTTTGCTATTATAATGGTGTTAATTGTTGCTATCTCTTTAGCAGTGGTTTCGGAGTCTTTGTCTAGCATGAAAAAAGCCAACAAGGAGGACAAGAAAAAAATAAATATTTTATCTGCCATTAAAGTAGACTGTAATAGAGATAATGCAAGTGAATTATACCAAGAGTATATCAAGGGATCTGTAGTCATTAACTCATCAGGAAAACCTATTGAGGGTGATAATATTGATGCGTTTTATATAGACGTTAAAAAACAATATAGAAATAAAGCTCTTTCAAAAGAAGATAAAATATTTCCTCTTTTTATTGCTGAAAAAGATGGATCTAAATATTATATTACACCATTAGTTGGTAGTGGTTTATGGGGTCCTATATGGGGATTTGTAGCCTTTGAAAAAGATTGCAACACTGTATTTGGTGCTTCTTTTGATCATAAAACAGAGACTCCTGGATTAGGTGCTGAGATTAGAGAATCTTTTTTTGAAGATGAGTTTATTGGTAAAAAAATATTAGATGAAAATTCATCATTTGTTTCTATAGATGTTGTTAAAGGAGGCGCTAAAGAAGGTAGTTATCATCAGGTTGATGGAATAACAGGGGGGACTATTACAAGTGATGGTGTTACTAATATGCTTAAAGCTGATTTAGAAATTTATAATAACTATTTTAAAACAATTAGGAATTAAATGAAAAGTACACTTTTTTCTAAAAAAAATAGAAAGCTATTAAGTGATCCTTTAGGCGATCAAAATCCAATAACTATTCAAGTTTTAGGAATTTGTTCTGCTTTAGCAATAACAGTTCAGCTTCAACAAGCTTTAGTAATGTCAATGTCAGTTGTCTTTGTTATGGTCTGTGCTAATATGATTATTTCAGCTCTTAGGAATGTAATACCTTCTAGAATTAGAATAATTGTTCAATTAGTTGTTGTGTCTTCACTTGTAGTTTTTGTTGATCAAGTATTACAGGCATTTTTACCCGATGTTCAAGAAAAGTTATCAGTATTCATCGGTTTAATTGTCTCGAATTGTATTATTATGGGAAGATTAGAGGCTTTTGCATTAGGTAATACATTGTGGCCTTCGTTCTTAGATGCCATAGGTAATGCTGTTGGTTATGGATGGATTTTATTAGCTGTTGCTTTTTTTAGAGAACTTTTTGGTTCCGGTAAGTTATTTGGTTATCAGGTTTTTCCTGACGGTTGGTATGAAGCGGGTGGAGGTTTTTATTTGAATAATAATTTAATGATTTTACCACCTATGGCATTAATTGTTGTTGGTGTAATTATTTGGGTTCAAAGATCCAGAAAATCATTTCCAGATGAATTATTAGAAGAAAATTAATTATGGAAGAATTAGTAAATATATTTATAAAAGGTGTTTTCATTGAAAATATGATTTTCGCATATTTTTTGGGAATGTGTTCTTATTTAGCTGTTTCCAAGACTGTAGAAACTGGTGTTGGTTTAGGAGCAGCTGTCATATTTGTTTTAGGAATTACTGTGCCAATAAATTATTTATTGGAAAACTATCTTCTTTCTGAAGGAGCTTTAGCTTGGTTAGGTGAAAGTTATGCAACTATAGACTTGTCATTTTTAAGTTTAATTATGTTTATTGCTGTAGTTGCATCTATGGTGCAACTTGTTGAGATGTTAGTTGAAAAATTTTCTCCACAACTTTACAGTAGTTTAGGTATATTTCTTCCTTTAATTGCGGTTAACTGTTCAATTTTAGGAGGAGCCTTGTTTATGCAAGAACGTCAGTATTCAACTATAGTTGAAGCAACCTCTTTTGCACTGGGTTCAGGAGTTGGGTGGTTTCTAGCTATTGTTGGAATTGCAGCTATCAGAGAAAAAATAAGATACTCTAATGTTCCGGCTCCTCTTAGAGGTTTAGGGATCACTTTTATAATTACAGGTTTAATGGGTATTGGTTTTATGTGTTTTATGGGAATAAGTATATAATTGTCTTATGGTTGAATTAATTTTATTTTCAGTAGTTATTTTTTTAATCGTTATGTTGTCGTTGGTTATGGTTTTGCTTTTTGCAAAAGCAAAGTTATCACCCTCTGGAGATGTAACTTTAACTATTAATGGTCAAGATAAATTAAAAGTTAGTGCTGGGGATACTATTTTAACAACTTTAGGTAATAATAAAGTTTTTTTACCTTCTGCTTGTGGAGGTGGGGGTACTTGTGCTATGTGTAAGTGTCAAGTGACATCTGGAGGTGGGGGTATTTTGCCCACTGAGAAGCCATATTTTTCTAGAAAGGAAATTCAAGATAATTGGAGATTAGGTTGTCAGGTGAAAGTAAAAAATGATATGGATATTCAAATTCCAGAAGAAATTTTTGGTATTAAACAATGGAAAGCAAAGGTTGTTTCTAATTATAATGTTGCTTCTTTTATTAAAGAATTTATTGTTGAGTTACCTGAAGATATGGACTATGAGGCTGGAGGATACATACAAATTGAAATACCTGAAGGTGAAACTAAATATCAAGATTTTGATATTTCTGCACATCCAAAAGAGCATCCTGGAAAGAAAGATAAATTTAAATATGAATGGGATAAATTTAATTTATGGCCTTTAGTAATGAAAAATGATGAAAGTGTTGTTAGAGCCTACTCAATGGCAAGTTATCCAGCTGAGGGAAGAAGAATAATGTTGAATGTTAGGATTGCAACCCCACCTTGGGATCGTAAAGCTAATAATTGGTTAAATGTTAACCCTGGTATTGCATCTTCTTATATTTTTGGTTTAAAAGCAGGGGACGAAGTTACAATTTCAGGTCCATATGGTGAGTTCTTCATTAAAGAAACTGATGCTGAGATGGTTTATATTGGAGGTGGGGCAGGAATGGCTCCATTAAGATCTCATTTATATCATTTATTTAAAACTTTAAAATCAAACAGAAAGGTTACTTATTGGTATGGTGGTCGATCTAGAAGAGAATTGTTTTATATGGAACACTTTTTTGCATTAGAAAAAAAATTCAAAAATTTTAAATTTTTCCCAGTTCTCTCCGAGCCTCTAGATGAAGATAATTGGGTAGAAAAGAAAAATTTAGATGACAAGAAAGGGGATGGCTTTTTAGGTTTTGTTCATCAAGCTTTTATAGATAATTATTTAAGTAAACATGAAAATCCAGAGGACATAGAGTTTTATTTTTGTGGCCCGCCATTAATGAATCAGGCGGTTTTGAAAATGTGTGATGATTTTGGTGTTCCAGAAGAAAATGTTGCTTTTGATGACTTTGGTGGGTAGGTATTTAGTATTAGTATTATTACTATTCTCTTGTACAAGAAAAGAAAATTCAATTTTCTTAATAGAAGGTAAAACTCAAGGTACTTTTTATACTATAAAATATTTTTCAAGCTCAAAAAAAATAAATAAAAATAATATTGATAGTGTTTTGACAATACTAGATATGTCAATGTCTTCTTATATAGATTCATCTAATATTAGTAGAATTAATGATAATTATACAATTAAAATCGACACTTTTTTAAATAAAGTTGTTAGTCGTTCTTTAAGTATTTGTAATCAAACTGATGGTGCGTTTGATATTACAATAGCTCCAATTGTAAATGCTTATGGTTTTGGTCCAAAAAGTAGTGATTTTAATTTTAAACATTCAGATCAACTAGGTTGCGATGCTCTTTCAATCGATAATGGTATAATTAATAAAAAATACAAAAGCATTGAATTAGATGTTAATGGTATAGCTCAAGGATATAGTGTTGATGTTTTATCTGAGTATTTGAAGAATAATAATATTTTTGATTTTATTATTAATATAGGCGGTGAAGTGTATTGTTCTGGAAGTAAAAATAAAAAACCATGGTTAGTAGCCATTGAAAAACCTTACCAAAACATTCAACTACAAAAATATATATTAAAACTATCAAACAAAGCTTTAGCAACTTCTGGAAGTTATAGAAAAATAAAGAATTTTAATGGTAAAATCATTTCTCATACTATGAGTCCAAAAACATTAAAGCCGGTAGAGAACAATTTGTTAAGTGTTTCTATTATGACAGATAATTGTATGGATGCGGATGCTTATGCAACAGCTTGTATGTCTATGGGGCTTAATAAATCTATTCAGTTTGTTAATGAGAATAATATTGAAGCGTGCTTTGTTTATGTTGGTGAAAATGACACATTGACTTATATGACTTCTGGAATGTTGGGTTTGGTGTCTTTAGATTCGCCAGATTATTCAGATTTACAAACCTCGTTTGGGGCCGCGCCACAATAGGAGCAGGGTTCGTTTTCTTTGTTTAAAAATGGGTTATTGCTTGCGCATGTTCCAGAAAACTCTCCGTTTTTTTTAACCAGGATTTTAATGGCAATTCCTGCAACACAAATTGAGAGTATTATAATCGATATTAATATAATTTCAACCATCATTTATATAATTTGAACTTCTTCAACTAAATCAATATTAAACTTATTTTTTACATCCATTTTAATTTTCTCTGCTAATTCTTTTATTTCAATGCCTTTGGCGCTTCCAAAGTTAACTAAAACTAATGCTTGTTTATCATAAACCCCGCAATTATTTAATTTTTTTCCTTTCCATTTGCATTGTTCAATCAACCATCCGGCAGAAAGCTTAAATTTTTCATTTTGTTGAAAATATTTTAAGTTCGGAAATGATTTTAAAATCTGATCAAGTATTTTTTTTTCAATTACAGGATTTTTGAAAAAACTTCCACTATTTCCAATTTTTTTTGGATCGGGAAGTTTGCTATTTCTAATTTGGCAAACGGTTTTTCCAATATTTTCTATAGTAACGGGTAATTTATTTTTTTCAAACTCTTTTATGAGAGGAGCATAAGTTAATATTGGATTTTTTGTTTTTTTTAATTTGAGTATTATGTCACTAATAAAGAATTTATTTTTTAATTCGTTTTTGAAAATAGAATCTCTGTATCCAAATTGGCAGTCTTTTTTAGAAAAATTAATTTTCTCTCCAGTTTCAATATTGTATGCATTAAGATTTTCAAAAACATCTTTTATTTCAACTCCATATGCTCCAATATTTTGAATTGGTGCGGCACCTACTGTGCCGGGGATAAGTATTAAATTTTCAATTCCCCATAATTTTTTTTCTATTGTCCAATTTACTAAATCATTCCAAATTAATCCTGATCTAACACTTATTGTTAATGAGTCGCTATCTTCGCCTATAATATGAATTCCTTCTAATTTATTATGAAGGACTAAGCCTTCAATATTCTTAGTTAGTAAGATGTTACTTCCGCCACCTAAAACGAAATATTTTTTTTTTTCTCTTTTAATAAATTCAATACTTTCTTTAATGTTTTCTTCTTTTTTTATGCATATAAAGTTTTCAGCATAACAATTAACAGCAAAAGTGTTTAATTTTATTAAGGATTTATTATTTTCCAATAACATAATACTAATATAATAACGTTTTAAACGTTTTTAGTTAAATATTAATTTTAAAATTTTGAAAAAAATAGTAGTATCTGTTACTTCAGATTTAATTTCTGACCAGCGAGTTCATAAAATGTGCTTAACTCTTCATAATGCAGGTAACGATATTTTTTTAGTTGGAAGAAAAATAAACAATGATGTTTTTTTCAAAAGACCTTATAAAGTAAAGAGGTTTAAAATGCTTTTCAATAAAGGGTTCTTATTTTATGTATTTTTTAACATTAGACTTTTTCTATTTTTGGTATTTAAAAAGTGTGATGTTTATCTATCAAATGATTTAGATACTTTACTAGCTAATTTTTTAGCTTCAAAAATTAAAAAAAAACCACTTGTGTATGATTCTCATGAGTTATTTACAGAAGTTCCAGAATTAATTAACAAAAATTTTGTGAAGGCCGTTTGGCTTTTAATAGAAAGAAAAATATTTCCCCAGTTAAAAAATATTATAACTGTAAGTGATGGTATAGCTTCATTCTACAATAATAAATATAAGACGGATTGTATAGTAATTAAAAATGTGCCATTAATTAGAGATAGCTATGACCAAGAAAAAAAACTAAGTCTTTTGCATTTTAATAATAATCACAAAAATATTTTATACCAGGGTAGTTTGAATAAAGACAGAGGTATATTTTTAATGATTAAATCAATGATTTATATTAATGCGAATTTATTTCTTATTGGTACAGGAGATTTAGAAAATGAATTAAAAAAATATGTTTTTAAAAATGGTTTAAGTGATAAAGTTTTTTTTATTGGGAGGATTCCATTTCAAGAACTAAGAGGTGTTACAAAAAAATTTGATTTGGGTCTTTCTTTTGAAGAAGATACTTGTCTTGCATATCGATTTTCTTTGCCAAATAAAATTTTTGATTACATTCAATCTGAAGTCCCTGTATTAGTCAGCAATCTTCCAGATATGTCTCGATTTGTAAATAATAATAATATTGGTGAGGT
>CABYOB010000007.1 GCA_902520385.1 uncultured Bacteroidota bacterium | reverse complement strand
TCCACCATTTACATTGATTATGTCAGGATTTAGATTACCCTCTCTTATAACAGCTAGTGATTGACACGCAAAGGCTTCATTTAATTCAATTAAATCAATGTCATTTAATGATAGATTAGCTTGTTTTAATGCTTTTGGTATTGCTTCGATTGGACCAATCCCCATATGTTTTGGTTCTACTCCACTAACAGCATAAGTAATCATTTTAGCTATAGGTTTAATATTTAATTTTTGCACCATTTTTTTTGACATTAACATTACGAAAGCAGCTCCATCAGAAGTTTGTGATGAATTTCCAGCAGTGACAGAGCCATTTTTAGAAAATACAGGTTTTAATTTTGATAATTTTTCAATAGTCGTATCTTTTCTAGGTCCTTCATCTTTTTCTATTGATAAAGTTCTTGTTTGCATATTTTCATTTTCATCCAAATAAGTTTCTGTTAAATCATATGAGATGATGTCTTCTTTAAATAGCCCCTTTTCAATAGCGTTTACAGCTTTCATATTTGAGTGAAATGCAAAAATATCCTGGTCTTCTCTACTAATTTTATATTTTTTTACAATTGCTTCTGCAGTAGTTCCCATTCCCCAGTACCAATCAGGATTTTTTTTAGCAACTTTATAATTAGGCACAATCCTCCAGCCACCAAAAGGAATTGGTGACATGGTTTCTACTCCTCCTGCCAAAATGCAATCAGCCATTCCTGCATGAATCTTACTAGCTGCAATGGCAATAGTTTCCAAGCCAGATGAGCAAAATCTATTTACTGTCATTCCAGGAACTTTAACAGTATTTAATCCAATTAAAGAAATGAGTCTTCCAATATTTAAACCTTGTTCTGCTTCTGGAGTAGCGTTTCCAACAATTACATCATCAATTAGCTCTTTATCTAATTGAGGCATTTTTAGTAACATTTTATTTATTAATTGTCCCGCTAAGTCATCAGGTCTTGTAAATCTTAAAGTTCCTTTTTTTGATTTTCCTACAGCGGTTCTGTGTGCTTGTACTATATAAACTTCCATATTTAATTTCTTAAAGGTTTTCCTTTTTCTAACATATATTTAATTCTTTCTAGAGTTTTTGCTTCACCACATAAAGATAAAAAAGCCTCTCTTTCAAGATCTAATAAATATTGTTCTGACACATATGTTGGGGATGATAAATTACCTCCACATAAAACATGAGCTAATTTTTCAGACATTAACTTTTCGTGTTCTGTTATATAATCTCCTTCTTTAAAGCTATCTGCTCCAACTAAAAACATGCCTAGAGCTTGGTTTCCTAAAACTTTTATGTTAGTTCTTTTAATTGGTTTTGTGTAGCCTAAATTGTCTAGTAGAATTACTTTTTCTTTAGCATCTTGAATTAATTTTTCAGTATTAACGCTAATGTAATCTATACCTTTTCTCAAATAACCTAATTCAAAAGCTTCTTGACCAGATGTGCTAACTTTTGCTTGTCCAATGTTTAGGAAATATTCCTTTAGTCTTGGTAGTTCAATATCTCCCTCATAGTAAGAATCTGATGCTCTAAGAGCCATTTCTTTCGTTCCGCCACCACCGGGAATTAATCCTACACCAAGCTCAACAAGCCCCATGTAAGTTTCAGCTGCACATTGAACAGCATCAGCATGAAGAGTGAATTCACACCCCCCTCCAAAAGTAAATCCATGTGGGGCCACTACAACAGGAATTGTAGAATATCTTATTAGCATAGACGTATCTTGGAATGTTTTAATGGCTAAATTTAATTTGTCATATTCTTGTTCAACGGCTAGAGTAAATATCATACTTATGTCTGCGCCTGCAGAAAAATGAGCGCCATGATTTCCAATAACAAGACCTCGGAATTCTTTTTCAGCTATTTCAATTCCTTTTCTTACGCCTGTAATCACATCTTCTCCAATGCTATTCATTTTTGTATGAAACTCAATGTTTGCAACCCCATCACCAATATCGTAGATTGAAACTCCATTATTTTTCCAAATTATGGAGTTAGAACGAAGATTATTTAAATTAATAAATTTGTTTAGTGTTGGTATATTTTTTTGTTTTTTATCAGAAATGTCATAATATGATTTTTCACCTTTGTTAATTGAATAAAATGAAACAGAATCATTAATATTTTCTAACCATTTAGGTAAGGTTAGGTTTTCTGTTTTTATTAAATCGATTCCTGTTTTAATTCCAATAGCGTCCCAGGTTTCAAAGGGACCTATTTCCCATCCAAATCCGGCACACATAGCAGCATCTATTTTATAAATTTCATTAGAAATTTCAGGCACTCTATTAGAAACATATGAAAACATTATGGCAAACATTTTTTTATAAAATAAAGATGCTTTGTCATTACCATTTATTAATATTTTCAATCTTTCTTTTAAACTACTAGTTTTTTTTGCTTTTCCAATTAATTCAAATTTTACTTTCTTTTTCTCCTCATATGAAAATTTTTCCAAATCAAGAGATAGAATTTTTCTTTTTCCGTTTTTATCTCTTGTTTTTTTATAAAATCCTTGTTTTGTTTTGTCCCCTAACCATTTTTCTTTTAACATTTGATCAATAAAATTAGGTAGTTTAAAAATATCTCTATTTTCATCATTTGGGCAGTTTTCGTAAACCCCTTTGGCAACATTATATAAAGTATCTAGTCCTACTAGATCACAAGTTCGGAATGTTGCTGACTTGGGTCTTCCAATAATTGGCCCAGTCAGAGAATCAACTTCTTCGATAGAAAGTTTCAATTCTTTAATTATTTTAAAGAGAGCTGCAATTCCTGCTATTCCGATCCTATTTGCTATAAACGCAGGAGTGTCTTTGCATTGAACAGTTTTTTTTCCTAAAAATTTTTCTCCATATGAAAGTAAAAAATGAATCAAATTTTCATTTGTTTTTTTTGATGGAATGATTTCAAGTAGTTTTAGGTATCTTGGGGGGTTAAAAAAGTGTGTTCCACAGAAATTTTCACAAAAATCAGCGCTTCTCCCTTCTATCATTTTATTAATTGGAATTCCGGAAGTATTAGAACTAATAATTGATCCAGTTTTTCTATATTTTTCTATTTTTTCAAATAATTCTTTTTTTATTTCAAGATTTTCAATTATTACTTCTATAATCCAATCTGCGGTATTAATTTTCTGTAAATCATCAGTTAAATTGCCAGTTTTAATTCTATTAATAAATTTTTTTGAATAGATAGGTGATGGTTTTGATTTCAAAGTATTAGATAATGAATCATTAACTATTTTATTTCTTAATTTTTTATTTTCCATGTCATTTTCTGCCTCTATATTCAATATATCTAATAATAAAACTTCTACGCCAATATTAGCAAAATGACAAGCAATTCTAGAGCCCATGATTCCAGAGCCAATTATAGCTACTTTATTAATTTTTCTATCCATTTTTTTCAAATATTTTAATGTATAAATCAGAGTATTTTTCTAAAATATTTCTTCTTTTCAACTTTAATGTTGCAGTGAGTTCCCCTCCTTCAGGTGACCATGCTTTACCAATCAGTACAAATTTTTTAATTCTTTCGTATTGATTAAAGTGTTCATTATATTTTTTTACCTCAGCATCAAATAGTTCCAAGATTTTAGGCTCTCTAATTATTTGTTCGGAGTTAGAATATGTGATTTGGTTGTTTTTACACCAATCAGTTAAATATACAAAATCAGGTACAATAAAAGCTGCTGGGTGTTTTTCATTTTCTCCAACTACCATTAATTGTTCTATAAATATTGATTGCTTAAATTTATTTTCCATTACTTGAGGGGCTATGTATTTTCCTCCTGATGTTTTAAAAATTTCTTTTTTTCTATCAGTTATTTTTAAGTATTTGCCTTCAATTAAAGTTCCGATGTCTCCAGTGTGAAACCAGCCATCTTTGTCGATTGCTTTTCTAGTTTCTTCTGGTTTGTTATAATAGCCTAGCATTATATTAGGGCCTTTTACTAAAATTTCACCTTCACCTTCTCTCATTCCTTCCTCATGATTAATTTTTATTTTTACTCCTTGTATTACTGGTCCAACTGTACCGTAACAAGCTTCTTTTGAATGTGCAAAATTAACAGAAATAACAGGTGAGGTTTCTGTTAAGCCATATCCTTCACTTACAGGCATTTTTGCAGCTGTAAAAACTCTTGCAAGTCTTTCTTGTAATGCGGCAGATCCAGAAATAATCATTCGAATTCTTCCTCCTACAGCTTCCCTCCATTTATTGAAAATTAATTTATTTGCTAGTTTTAATTGTAATTCATACCAAAATCCATTATTACCATTGTATTCGTGTTTTAAGCCTAAATTTACAGCCCAAAAAAATAATTTCTTTTTTATACCACTCAGTGACTCTCCTTTTGTCATGATTTTATCATAGACTTTTTCTAATAACCTAGGGACTGTAGGCATTAGGGTTGGTTTTATTATTTTTAAATCATCACCAATTGTTTCAATACTACCATAATAAATAGAAACCCCTTTATACATATAAAAATACTCCACCATTCTTTCAAATACGTGAGATAAAGGAAGGAAACTAATGGCTCTATCTTTTTCCCCCCAATCTAAATTATCTTTTAAAGCTGAAATCTGACTAATTATGTTTGAGTGAGTAATCATTACCCCCTTGGGATTACCAGTGGTGCCAGACGTATATATTAAAGTAAATAAGTCATCATCAGAGATCGTTTTTTGTATTTGTTTCATTGTCTCATTTTGAGGCTTAGTGATTCCTAACTCAATTAATTCCTCCCAGTTATTAACATTTGGTATCTTTTCAAAAGAGTATATGAATTTTAATGTTGAAATTTCATTTTCAAGACCTTCTATCTTTTTAAATACTTCAATATTTTCAACAAAAATTAATTTTGCTTCAGAATCATTTATAATGTATTTGTAATCAGATCTTGTTGAATTTGGATATAAAGGGGTGTTTATACCACCAATCTTATTTATGCCCATGTCACACAAGCTCCATTCAGTTCTGTTACTTGAAATAATACAGATCTTGTCGCCTTTTAAAATACCAAGGTTTAATAATCCATTTCCAATTGCATCTGATGTTTGAATATACTCACTGCAACTATATTTTTTCCATTGACCATTCTTTCTGCCAGCAATCATATCTTCTTTGTCGAAGAGGTTAGCATATCTTCTATCTAGGTCAAAAATTTTTAAATCTTCCATGTAGAATAAATTTGAGTTATGTTTACAAATTAAGAAAATAAAAATTTAAAAGTTAAATTTTTATTTCTATATTCATTTTTTATGTTATTAATTTAAATTTGTTTTTCAATTTAGTATGGAAAAAAACATGCCTAAAAATGCTGATCTTGGTGACGCTGTAGAAATGGGATTGCTCTCTGAAGAATATGATCAGATATGTAATATTTTAAATAGAAAACCTAATTATACTGAATTATGTATTTTTTCAGTTATGTGGTCTGAGCATTGCTCTTATAAGAACTCTATATTTTGGTTAAAAAAACTGCCAAAAAAAGGATCTAACATATTAATTGAAGCCGGAGAAGAAAATGCAGGTTTAGTTGATATTGGAGATGGATTAGCATGTGTCTTTAAAATAGAATCACATAATCATCCATCTGCTTTAGAACCTTATCAAGGAGCTGCGACAGGGGTTGGGGGTATAAATAGAGATATTTTTACAATGGGGGCGAGACCTATTGCTCAATTAAATTCTTTAAGATTTGGTGATATTAATTTATCGCATACAAAGTGGTTAATGAAAGGAGTTGTTAAAGGAATTGGAGATTATGGAAATTCTTTTGGAATTCCTATTGTTGGTGGTGAGGTTTATTTTGATAAAAGTTATAATACAAACCCTTTAGTAAATGCTTTTTCTGCTGGAGTAGTTGATACTAAAAATGTAATTTCCGCTGTAGCTTCTGGCAAAGGAAACCCGGTCTTTATTGTTGGTTCTTCAACAGGTAAAGATGGAATAAATGGTGCAGCCTTTGCCTCTAAAGATTTAACAGAGGATTCTGCTGATGATATTCCTTCTGTACAGGTTGGGGATCCGTTTCAGGAAAAATTATTACTTGAAGCAACTATGGAATTAAGTAAAACGGATGCAATTGTAGGAATGCAAGATATGGGTGCAGCGGGTATTATTTGTTCTACTTCAGAAATGAGTGCTTCTGGAAATTGTGGAATGAAAATTAATTTAGATAAAATACCTACTAGACAAAATAATATGAAGCCATTTGAGATTTTGCTGTCTGAGTCACAAGAAAGAATGTTAGTGGTTGTAAAAAAAGGAAAGGAAAAAAAAGTTCAGAAAATTTTTGAAAAGTGGGATTTAAATTGCGAAAGAGTAGGTGTTGTTACGGATACTAAAGATTTAATTTTCTATTACAAAAATGATATAGTTGCAAAAGTTCCTGCAGAATCTTTAGTGTTAGGAGGAGGGGCTCCTGTTTATAATAGAGAATATAAAGAGCCAGATTATTTTAAAGAATTAAAAAATTTTGATATAAACAATATTTCTATTCCATTTGATATAGTTAATGTCGCTCATCAAGTTATATCTTTACCAAATATTTGTTCTAAAAAATGGGTTTATGAACAATACGATTCAATGGTTGGAACTGTTAATATGACAAATAATAATCCTTCAGATGCTGCCGTTGTTAATCTTAAAGGAACAAAAAAATGTTTAGCGTTCTCAGTTGATTGTAACTCAAGATACGTTAAGGCAGATCCTAAAGTGGGGTGTGAAATAGCTGTTGCAGAAGCAGCTAGAAATATTATATGTTCCGGGGCTGAGCCATCAGCTATAACAAATTGCTTGAATTTTGGAAATCCATATGATCCAGAAGTTTACTGGCAATTTGTTGGTTCTATTAAGGGGATGACTAGTGCTTGTAAGAAATTCAAAACACCAGTTACAGGTGGAAATGTTAGTTTTTATAATCAAACGAGAAAAAAACAAAATATTGAGCCATGTTTTCCAACTCCGACTATCGGTATGTTGGGAGTCATGAAAAATAAAACTTATTTTACTACTTTAGATTTTAAAAATGAAAAAGACATCATTTATTTACTAGGTCCATCTAAAGATGATATTTCTTCCTCAGAGTATTTGGTTAATATATTAAATATTGAAAATAGTCCTGTTCCTTTTTTTGATTTAGATTTAGAGTTCCAATTACATGAACTAATGAAGAAATTAATTAGAGGGGATTTTTTAGAATCTGCTCATGATATTTCTGAAGGAGGTTTGTTTACCTCACTTGTAGAAAGTTTGTTACCTAGAAGCTTAGGATGTGAAATCTATACTGATCAGTTTTATAGGCAAGATGCATATTTATTTGGTGAATCTCAAAGTAGAGTGCTTATATCAATTAAGCCTTCAAAAGAAAAAGATTTTAAAAAAATCATAAAACAGTCAAAATTCCCTTTTTATAAATTGGGACATGTTTGTGGTGAAAAAGTTCTTATAGATGATGTGGATTTTGGAAAAATAAATTTCTTAAAAGAAAAATATAATACATCTTTAGCAAAAAAAATAGACTAAAAGTTTAATTTTTTATGATTAATTCTTCAATAGAATATTTAAAAGGAGTAGGTCCCCAAAGAGCTTCTTTAATCAGTGAGGAATTAGGAATAAATACTTTGAAGGATTTACTGTATTTTTTTCCTTACAGATATGTAGACAGAACTCATTTTTATAAGATTAATCAGATTGATAACACAAGTCTTGATATCCAAATAATTGGTTCTGTAAAATCAATTGAAGAACAGGGTTTTGGAAGAAAAAAAAGATTAGTTGTTTTTTTTTCTGATGAAGAATCTGAAATTAAATTAATTTTTTTTAAAAGAATTGCATGGATTAAAAAATTTGTAGAAATTTCAAAAAAATATGTTGTTTTTGGAAAGCCAAATTTATTTAACGGGGTTTATTCTTTTGTTCATCCAGAAATGGAATTAATTGATGATATAAATTTTAGTCTTTCTACAAGCTTTCAGCCAATGTATCACTCCACTGAAAAGCTTAAAATAAATAACTTACATAGCAAGCAAATAAAAAAACTAATCCGTGCTGCTTTAAATAAATTAAAGGGTCAAATAAAAGAAAATTTTTCGTTAGAAGTTATTAATCAGTATAAATTAATTTCAAGGGCTGAAGCAATAAATAACATACATTTTCCTGAAAATAAAGAAAAATTGAATCAATCAATTTTTAGAATGAAATTCGAAGAATTATTTTTTTTACAACTTTCAATTCTCACTAATAAGTCAGTTAATAAAAAAATTAAATCTTATTTATTTAAAAATATAGGTGCTAAATTTAATTCATTCTTTAACTCCCTTCCATTTGAATTAACTGAGGCGCAAAAAAAAGTAATGAGACATATAAGAAAGGATGTGTTGAGTGGTTATAAAATGAATAGATTAATTCAGGGTGACGTGGGTTCTGGAAAAACAGTTGTTGCTTTGATGTCATTGATGATGTGTATTGATAATGGTTATCAGGGAGCTTTAATGGTGCCAACATCAGTTCTAGCTTTACAACACTTTAGAACACTTTTCACTATTTGTAAAGATTTAGAATTAAATATTTCTTTGTTAACTGGAGCAACAAAAAAATCTGATAGAAAAAAAATTTTAACAAACCTGGAAAATGGTGGGGTAGATATAATTATTGGTACGCATGCCTTAATTGAAGATTCTGTAGTATTTAATAAATTAGGTTTAGTTGTTATAGATGAGCAACATAAGTTTGGTGTTGCCCAGAGAGCTAAATTGTCAAATAAATCTATTTTAAATCCTCATGTAATTGTGTTAACAGCAACACCAATACCTAGAACTTTAGCTATGACATTTTATGGTGATTTAGATGTTTCAGTAATTGATGAATTACCCCCTGGTAGAAAAGAAATAAAAACTGTACATAAGTTTGATAAAGACAAAGAAGGAGTTTTGTTATTTTTAAAAGAAAAAATTGAATTAGGTCAGCAAGTTTATGTTATATATCCTTTAATTGAACAAAGCGAAAAGTTAGATTATAAAAATTTACTTTCTGGTTATAATTTTTTGAGCAAGTATTTTTCAAGACTTGGTTACGTTGTTTCAATGTTACATGGAAATATGAAAACAGAGGAAAAAAATCAGCATATGGAGGATTTTTTAAATAAAAAAAGTCAAATTTTAGTATCAACCACAGTAATAGAAGTGGGTTTAGATGTTAAAAACGCATCAATTATGTTAATTGAAAATGCTGAGCGGTTTGGTTTAGCTCAATTACATCAACTTAGAGGAAGAGTAGGTCGAGGTAATACACAGTCGTATTGTATTTTAAAGACACCATATAAATTAAGTCATGAAGCTAAATATAGAATAAACGTTTTGGTTGATTCTTCTAATGGTTTTGATATTTCTGAGGCAGATTTAAAACTAAGAGGGCCGGGTGATATAATGGGGACTAGACAGAGCGGATTATTAAATTTGAAAATATCTAATTTGGTTAAAGACACTGACATACTATTAGAGGCAAGAAAATGTGCAAATAATTTATTAGAAATAGATAGCCAAATAATAAATCCAAAAAACAAAATGATAAAAGAATATTTTATAAAAAATTATTCGGAACAAATAAAGTGGGCAAGAATTTCATAAAAAATTATTTATGAATGATTAATTTTTTACATTTACTACAAATATTTTTAAATGAAAGTTTCTTATAATTGGTTAAAAGATTATTTAGATTTTAATTCTTCTCCTGAAGAGATATCTAATATACTAACTAACTCAGGGCTAGAGGTAGAAAAAATGACTCAAAGATTTCACGATTTTGGATCATTTAAAAATTTGGTTATAGGTCAAGTTTTGGATTGCAATAAACATCCTAATGCAGATAAATTAAAAATTGCAAAAGTAGATTTAGGAAGTTCTGCCAAAAATATAATTTGTGGTGCACCTAATATTAAAAAAGACTTATTTGTTGTTGTGGCAATGGTAGGGACTACTATAACTAATTTAAATAATGAATCTTTTACTATTAAAAAAGCTAAGATAAGAGGAGAGTACTCTGAAGGAATGATTTGTTCTGAGTTTGAAATAGGTTTTGGAGATAGTTATGAAGGAATAATGGAGTTAGATAAAAAGTTAGATTTTAAAGTTGGTCAAAGTTTTCAAGATTATTTTAATTTAACTCAAGATTATGTTTTTGAAATAGGATTAACTCCAAATAGGACAGATGCTTTTGGGCATATAGGAGTTTGTAGGGATATTAAATCGGTTTTGAATTTAAGTGGATCTAATTTAAATCTCAAAAAACCAGTTTCAGATTTTAAAATTGATAATAATAATTTACCAATTTCTATTGCAGCTCAGGATAAAGATTTACTTCCTTATTATTGTGGTTTAACTATTCAAAATGTCTCAATTGAACCATCTCCAATGTGGTTAAAGCAAAAATTAAGTTCTATAGGTATTTCTTCAATTAATAATATTGTAGATGTCACAAACTTTGTTTTATTTGAAACAGGAAATCCATTACATGCATTTGATTATGATATGATTCATAATAATGAGATTTTAATTAAAAAATCAGGTAAGTCATTGAATTTTACTAAAATAGATAATGAAATTATTACATTAAATAAAGATGATTTAATTATTTCAGATTCGTTAAAACCTTTGTGTCTTGCTGGAATTATAGGGGGAAAAGAATCTTCTGTTTCTAATAATACAAAAAATATTTTTTTAGAATCAGCGTCTTTTCTTCCTAGTTCAATAAGATTGTCTGCCAAAAGACATTCTATTCAAACAGATGCTTCATATAGATTTGAGAGAGGTATTGATTTTGATAATTGTGAATATGCTCTAAAAAGAGCAGCTATGTTGATTAAGTCAATAATTCCTGATGCTAATATAAGTTCTGAAATTGTTAAAATTTCTAATCAAAAGTATATTTCTAAGAAATTAATTAAGTGGTCTTCCAAGAAATTTAAAAAAATGGCAGGTCAGGATATTTCTGATCTTGTAATAGAAAAAATATTATTAGATTTAGATTTTAAAATTTCAGGTAAAAAAGGTCTAGAAGAAGGTTGTTTTTTAGAAGTGCCAAGTTTTAGGATAGATGTTAGTAGAGATGTTGATGTTTTCGAAGAGATATTAAGAATCTATGGGTTTGAAAAAATTGAAAATGCAAAAAATATTTCTTTTCCGATTTCTAAGAATAACAACTCTTATGAAATTGATGAAATAAAACAAGTTGTCTCTAACTTTTTTTCAAACAATGGGTTTTATGAAATTAAGACAAATTCACTTATTAGTTTAGATACACTAAAGAGATATAATATTGAAGATTTTGGCATTAATATTATAAATGCATCAAGTTCAGATATGAATGCCTTAAGAACCTCTCTTTTATTTGGGGGGTTAGAGGTTATTCGTTATAATATAAATAGACAAAATTATAATCTTCTTTTTTTTGAATTTGGAAATATCTATTTAAAAGAAAAAGAAATAATAGAAAGACCTTCGTTAGATTTATTTTTTTCAGGCAATAATTTTGAAGAAAATTGGAATCAACAGTTGACTAAATTAGATTTGTTTTCTGTGAAAAAATTTGTGGAGAAGTTATTTGATTTATTTTCTTTTAAGTGGGCCATTGATTTAGATAAGGCGCTTGTTAATTCATTAAATATGATGAAAAATACTTTTGATAATTCAATAGTATATAAGGTTAATGATCAAGTAGTCGCTACTGTTGGTTCTGTTTCCAGTAAAATATTAAATGATTTTAGTATTAAACAAGATGTTTTTTTCTGTTCTATTAACTGGCCTTTATTTATTTCTATTATTTCTAGAAATAATATAAAATTTACAAGTTTGCCAAAATTTCCAAAAGTACGTCGTGACTTAGCTGTACTTATTGATGAAAAGGTTTCTTTTTCAGAGTTAAAGGGTTTGGCTTTAAAAGCTTCAAAAGATGTTTTGAGAGAAGTTAAAATATTTGATGTATACAGAGGTGAAAACATAGATAAAGGAAAGAAGTCATATGCTTTAAGTTTTGTTTTTCAAGATTTAAATAAAACGTTAACGGATTCTTTTGTAGATGAACAAATGCGTTGTATTTACAACAGTTTTAATGAACATTTATCTGCGGAACTAAGAGATGGGGAGTTGTAATTAAACATATTGATTTACATCGTTCTTCGTAATTGTTTTTTCTGATAATATTATAAGTCTTTCAATAATATTCCTTAGTTGCCTGATATTTCCTGTCCAATCTTTTTTTATTAATAAATTAATAGCTTCTTTTTCTATATGTTTAGCTTTTATTCCTTGTTCTTTACATATTTCAGTAGAAAAATATTCTATTAAAATAGGTATGTCTTCCTTTCTATCTCTTAATGAGGGTACATGTATTTTAATTACACTCAATCTATGGAATAAATCTTCCCTAAATCTTTCCTCGGTTATTTCTTTTTCAAGATTTTTATTTGTTGCGGCTAAAACCCTAACATTAATCTCTATTTCTTTTTCACCTCCTACTCTGGTAATTTTATTTTCTTGAAGAGCTCTTAGTACTTTGGCTTGAGCAGATAAACTCATATCGCCAATTTCATCTAAAAAAATTGTTCCTCCGTTTGCAATTTCAAATTTTCCTTTTTTTTGCTTGTTTGCAGATGTAAAAGAACCTTTTTCATGTCCAAATAGCTCACTTTCAATTAATTCTGATGGTATTGCGGCACAATTTACTTCGATCATTGGTATTTTTGATCTGGAACTTTTTTCATGTATAGAATGAGCTACTAGTTCTTTTCCAGTTCCATTCTCCCCAGTAATTAAAACTCTACTATTTGTAGGTGCTACTTTTTCAATTATTTTTTCTATTTCTTTAAGTCCCTTTGATTCTCCAATCATCTGGTGTTTTTGTTTTACTTTCTTTTTTAATATTGTAATTTCTTGATTTAAGTTTTTACTATTTAAACCATTTCGGATTGTAGTTAATAATCTATTTAAATCTGGAGGTTTGCTTATATAATCATAAGCTCCATTTTTAATACATTCTACCGCTGTTTCAAGCTCTCCGTGACCCGAAATCATAATAAAAGGTAAGTGGTAATCTAGCTCTTTAGATTTTTTTAAAACCTCTAATCCATCTAGTTTTGGCATTTTTATATCACACAATGCTAAATCATAATTATTTGAGAATATTTTAGCTACTCCCTCTTCTCCGTTAGTAGCTTCGTCAATAATATAATTTTTATCTTCATCAACCAGGATGTTTTTTAACACATTTCTAATTGAAATTTCATCTTCTATAATAATGATTCTTGCCATGTAGTTGTATTGTTTAAAATATTAAAAAAAACCCCGTCTTTTAAAGAAAATTCGGTTGTATATATGTTTTCAATTCCTTCATTAAGTAAGAAATTTATTAAAATAATTGTAATTATTATATTTTCAGCTCTCATTTTTAAAAGTCCAGGAATATTTTCCCTTTCATTAATTGAGCTGTTTAAAATTTTGGGAGATGTGAAATTTTGATATTTATCAGAGTTAACAAAGTTATATATTGATTTTTTTTTCTTTTTCGATTGTATCTTGAAAACACAATTGAAGGAGCCCGATGAGCCCATTAAGTTTTTTACTTTTTCTTTTTTCAATAATTTAGTTAAATCTTTAAGCTTGTCATTAAAAAATAACTCTATGGTTTGAATTTCTTTTTTTTTGATGGGATCTGAAGGATTGAATTTTTGTATCAAAAGTTGACTTCCAAAAGGATAACTTTTTTTGTAAACATGTAACTTGTTTTTAACAATTATGAATTCAGTACTTGCTCCACCTATGTCAACTATCATATAATTATTAAGATCAGTTATATTGTTTGAAATACCATCAAATATTAATTTTGCCTCTTCGTGTCCTGAAACAATATTAATAAACAAACCAGTTTTTTTTTTACATCTTTTTATAAACTCATTTTTATTTAATGCATTTCTTAGTGAAGCAGTAGCTATAACGTATATTTTTGTACATTTTAAATTAGAACAAATTTTTTTGTATTTATTTAATACTAATATTGATTTTGCAATAGCTTTTTCTTGAATAATATTATCAAAAGTTCCCTTTCTTATTCCTACAAAAGTTTCTTTTGAAAATATTGTTTTTTTAACTTTAACTGAAGAAACTAATAGATTAAAAGTGTTACTTCCAATGTCAATAACTCCTATATTTGACATTTTAATTAAACATTTCTTTTATTTTTTCAAAAAAAGATTTTTCAGATCTATCAACTTTAGGAATAAATTCTTCTGCATTTTTATTTTCTTCAAAAAATTTTTTTTGTTGTTCATTTACTTTTTTTGGAGTCCAAACATTTACATGAACTAGTAAGTCACCTCTTTCTCTTGAATATTCATTAATATCAGGTATTCCTTTTGATTGTAATCTAAGTATTTTTCCATTTTGAATTCCTGAAGGAATGTTTATTTCAACTTTACCCTCAATTGTTGGTATTTGTTTTTTTGTACCTAAAATTGCTTCAGAGATATTAATATATAAATCATAGTGAATATTAATGCTATCTCTTATCAACTCTTCATGTTTTTCTTCTTCAATTAAAACTAATAAATCTCCATTAACACCTTCAAATGGAGCTTCATTACCTTCATTAGGTATTTTTAATTGCATTCCTTCAGAAACTCCAGCTGGAATTTCAATCTCTGTTAAAGTGTCTTTTTTGATCATTCCGTTCTCATCTGCTTCAATTGGTTTTTTTGTTATTACTTTACCTTTTCCCGAACATTTAGGGCATGTTGAACTGGTTTGCATTTGACCAAGTATTGTATTAGTAACCCTTGTTATTTGGCCTGTTCCATTGCACATGTCACAGTTACTAAAGGAAATGTTATTTGCTTGTACTAATTTTTTTACTTTTATTTTTTTAGTGGTTCCTTCACAAATTTCACTTAAATTTAGTTTAATTCTAATTCTTAAATTCGATCCTCTTAAAACTCGATTTCGACTAGAGCCTCTATTTCCAAAACCTGAAAAACCTCCAAAGATATCTCCAAAGCTATCAAATATATCTTCCATATTCATGCCTCCTCCAAATCCACTATTGTTACCAACTCCTTGATGGCCAAATTGATCGTATCTACTTCTTTTTTCAGAATTGCTCAGTATATTATATGCCTCAGCCGCCTCTTTAAACTTTTCTTCTGCCTCTTTATTTTCAGGGTTTTTATCGGGATGATACTTAATCGCTAGTTTTCGATAAGCTTTTTTTATTTCTTGTGAGCTTGCGTTTTTTTGTAAACCAAGAACCTCATAATAATCTCGTTTGTTCATTTATTTTCCAATTACGACTTTTGTGAATCTTATAATTTTTTCATTTAATAAATATCCTGCCTCTATTTCTTCTACAACTTTTCCTTTAAGCTCTTTTTTTTCAGTAGGTATTTGACTAATTGCTTCATGTAGATTTACATCAAATTCTTCCCCAGGTAAAATAGATATTTTTTTCAATCCTTCTTTTTGCAAAATATCAAATAGTTTTTGGTTAATTAATAAAAAACCATCACCTTTTTCATTTTTTTCACCAGCTTTTTGAGCTCTATCAAAGTCATCCAAAATGGATAAAACTTTAGATATAATTAACTCCTTTCCATATTCAATTGATTTAGACTTTTCTTTTGTAGTTCTTTTTCTATAATTTTCCCATTCTGCAAGAAGTCTAAGATATTTTTCATTACTTTCAACTAGTTGTGTTTCTAGTTCATTAATTTTTTTTTCTTCAGATTTTTTTTTTGCTATTTTTTTTTTCTTTGTCATTTTTTCAATGTATTTATTTATTTGATAGCAAAATCTTTGCCAACTTTTTTTTCATGACAAGTTGTCACACTTGATTTATACTCTTTTAATTTTGGCGCCAATTTTTTGTAATCTTTCAACAATATTTTCATACCCACGGTCAATTTGATTTATATTGTAAATAATACTTTTCCCTTTAGCAGAAAGTGCTGCAATTAACAATGCAATTCCTGCTCGTATGTCAGGAGAGCTCATAATGGTGCCTTTTAAAGGGTATTTTCTATTAATGCCTACAATTGTGGCTCTGTGAGGATCGCATAAAATTATTTTGGCTCCCATATCAATTAGCTTATCAACAAAGAATAATCTACTTTCAAACATTTTTTGATGTATTAATATGCTTCCTTTAGCTTGAGTTGCTAAAACTAAAATAATGCTAATCAAGTCTGGGGTAAAGCCGGGCCAAGGTGCATCTGAAATAGTTAAGATAGAGCCATTCATGAATGTTTCAATTTCGTGTGTTTTTTGTTTTTTAATTATTATATCATCATTTTTTATTTTTATTTTCACCCCAATTTTTCTAAAAACATTTATTATAATTCCTAAATTTTTAATTGAGCAATTTTTTATAGTTAAATTAGACTGTGTCATTGCTGCTAAGCCAATCCAGCTTCCTATTTCAATCATGTCAGGTAAAATTTTATGAGTTGTGCCAAATAATTTTTCAACTCCATTTATCTTTATGAGGTTTGTTCCTATTCCAGTTATTTTGGCCCCCATACTGTTCAGCATTTTACATAATTGTTGAATATAAGGTTCGCATGCAGCATTATATATTTCAGTTAATCCTTTAGCTAATGTTGAAGCCATTATAATATTTGCAGTTGCTGTAACTGATGCTTCTTCTAGCAACATTTTGGTTCCAATTAATTTTTTCCCGGATACTTGGTAAATATTATTTTTTTCAATTTTAATTTTTGCACCTAGCCGCTCTAGTCCTTTAAAGTGTGTGTCTAATGGCCTTCTGCCAATTTTATCTCCTCCAGGGGTTAAAACATGAGCCTTTCCTTCTCTAGAGACTATGGGGCCCATTATCATAATAGATCCTCTTATTTTGGCGCTAAGTTTTTTAAAATTTTCTTTTTTGAAATAGTTTTTGTCTATTTTTTTTGCGTGAAAAGTGAAATGATTTTTATTTTTCCTTGTTATTTTTACTCCTATTGTTTTAAGTAGTTTAATTAAATTTAAAACATCAGTAATTTCAGGCACATTAGTTATTTCTATCTTTTCACTTGTTAGTAAACAAGCCGAAATAACTTGTAATGCTTCATTTTTTGAACCTTGAGGTTTTATTATTCCAGATAAATTTTTTCCACCTGTTATTTCAAAGCTTCCCATTTTCTATTTGAATTTTTTTGGTCTGTGGTGGTTTGTTTTCTTTCTAGAACTAAATTTATATGTAGGATTTTGTTTCTGATAAATATGAACATTTTCTAAGGTGGTATTTTCAGGTACTTTTATTTTTCCATCAGACATTTCTTTAATCTCATTAAAAATAACATCATCTAGAACATTAGACTTATTCCAATTAATATATGATCTTTTCATTTGATTTGCTATAGAAATAATTAATTTATTCTTAGTTTCTTCATTCTTGATGTCATGTATTTTTTTGAGCATGTTAATGACAAATTTTCCATAGTGTCTATATTTTACAGTTCCTTGTGTGTTATTTATAATATTCGGCCTTTCTTTTATTGCTTTTTCCTCTGGAATTGGATAAGGTGAATCTACATCAAGTTTATAATCAGACATTATAAATAAATGATCCCATAGTTTGTGTTTAAAATCATTTACATCTCTTAAGTGGGGGTTTAGATTACCCATAATCTGTATGACTATTTCAGCTTGTTCATTTCTCTTCTTTCTGTCCTTAATTTTAGATAGAGATTCTATGATTTGGTGTATATGTCGCCCATACTCAGGAATAATAAGTTTAGAAAGTTCAGTGTTATATTTCATAATTATATGATTGGATTGTTATTGTATAGATAATAATAGTAAATATAATTTTTTTTAATCAATTATATCAAATTTAGCATACCTAACTAAAATTGTTTTCTTAGTATTATTCTCAAATTCTACTTCCATTTTTTGATTTAAATCAGTTAAATTGACAATTTTGCCTTTTCCAAATATATTGTGTTTGATGTTTTTTCCAATTTCTAAATTCATTTGTATGATTTTTTTTTCTTCATATTTAGAATTTGAAACTTTAATTAGTTTCTTCTTTGGAGTTTTAAATGTGAATACACTTTCTTTTTTCTTGAAAACAGGTTTCTTATAATTTATTTTTTGGTTGTTAGATAAGTCTAATTCATGTATACATTTTTTGTTAATTTCATTAAGAAATCGGCTTGGTTCATTTGCAATGTAGCTGTTAAATCTAAATCTTGATTTACAATAAGATAAATGTACTTGTTCTTGTGCTCTTGTTATAGCTACATAAAGTAATCTTCTTTCCTCCTCAATGTCTTTTTTTGAAAACATAGCTTGTTGAGAAGGGAAAATATTTTCCTCCATTCCAATTATATGCACGTGAGAGAATTCTAAACCTTTTGACTGATGAATTGTCATTAAAGAAACATAATTTTCATTATCCTCATTATTTTTGTTTTCATTTTCATTAACTAATACAGATTGGTCTAGAAAATTAGCAATTGTGTTATTTTCTTGTTCATCAGAAAACAATTTAATAGCATTCAACAATTCTTTTATATTTTCAACTTTTGATAAACTCTCAATAGTATTTTCTTTATTTAATAGGTTTATTAAATTTAAATTTTCAATTAATAAATTAGTTAATTCAAATGCGTTTTTAAATTGATTAGATGAATACTTCTCTATGAGTTCACAGAATTTAATAATTTTCTTTTTTGTGCCTCCATTTATATTAATTTGAATGTCATTAATTTTTTTTAAAACTTTCCAAATAGGTATACTTTTGTCAAATGAATAGTCTCTAATTTTTTCAATTGATGTTTTTCCAATACCTCTAGCGGGGAAATTAATTATCCTAATTAAGGATTCTTCATCTTGTTTGTTAACAATTAATTTAAGGTAAGCTAATAAATCTTTAATTTCTTTTCGTTTATAGAAAGAAAGTCCAAAAACCTTATAATTAATATTAAAGCGTCTTAACCCCTCTTCAATGCTTCTTGATTGACTATTCATCCGATATAATATTAAATGATCAGAGTATTTTTTCTCAGGGTAATTTTTTTTTATTTTTTCAGCAATCATTAACCCTTCTGATTTATCAGATTCTATCTTGGTTAATTGTATTTTTTCACCTTGTTCTTTTTGTGTCCAAATAATTTTTTCTAGTTTTTGTTCATTATATGAAATTAGACTGTTTGCGGCATCTAATATGTTTTTAGAGGATCTGTAGTTTTCTTCTAGCTTAAAGACTTTGGCTTTTGGGTATAGATTATTAAAATTTAAAATATTGTTAATATTAGCACCTCTAAAAGAATATATGCTTTGTGAATCATCACCAACAACACATAGGTTATTGTTTTTTTCAGCTAGAATCTTAATTATTTCTAATTGTAGCAGATTAGTGTCTTGAAACTCATCAATAAGAATATATTTAAAAATATCTTGATATTTGAGTAAAGTTTTAGGAGAATCTTTTAATAGATTTAATGTATTTACTAAAAGGTCATCAAAATCCATATTATTATTTTTTTTACATCTCTCCACATAATTTTTATAAATTAAATAAAATTTAGGTTGGTTTTTTGTATTATCGGTCTTTTGTAGTTCATAGTCATTTTCATATTTTTTTGGGTTGATCAAATTATTTTTCAGTAAAGATATTTTTGAAAAAATAGCATTAGGTTTATAAATCTCTTTATCTAATTTAAAATCTTGAATTATTCTTTTTATCATAGATTTAGAGTCATCATTATCTAAAATTGTAAAATGCGTGTTAAATCCTATTAACTCTGCCTCAAATCTTAATATTCTTGCAAACATTGAGTGAAAAGTTCCTGCCCAAAGATTACTTAAAGATTTTTCTTTTATCATTGATTGAACTCTTGACACCATTTCTTTTGCAGATTTATTTGTAAATGTTAATGCTAGAACATTATAAGGGTTAATACCCATATTTAGAATTTGAATTATTTTGCAAGTAATAACTCTTGTTTTTCCAGACCCTGGTCCTGATATAATAATCATAGGCCCATCAGTGTTTTTTACACACTCTTGTTGAATATAGTTAAGGTTTTTAAGGTGATTCATGAATTATTTATTATTCATTAAATATAAATTCTTTTTATTAAATCTGTTAACAAAGAAAAAATAAGTTTTTTTTGTTCTATTTTTTTACGCACAACTAACTCACTAACAGGTGATTGTATATTTAGGTTGTAAATATTTTTTAAAAAAAGAAATAATATGGTTTGATATAAAGATTAAAAATTATAGATTTGCAGACCTTTTAGGAAAGCCTATGCTTTTTTATGAGGGTTTTAGCTAATTAAAATAATTTTATAATTATGCCAACAATACAGCAGTTAATAAGAAAAGGTAGAAAAGTCTTTAAAAGTAAAAGTAAATCAGGTGCTTTGGATACTTGTCCTCAAAAAAGAGGAGTTTGTACAAGGGTTTATACCACTACTCCAAAGAAACCTAATTCCGCTATGAGAAAAGTTGCTAGAGTAAGACTCACAAATGGAAATGAGGTAAATGCCTATATTCCTGGAGAAGGTCATAATTTACAAGAACACTCAATTGTGCTTGTTAGAGGTGGAAGAGTGAAAGATTTACCCGGTGTTAGATACCACATAGTTAGAGGAGCTTTGGATACTGCTGGTGTAGAAGGTAGAAACCAAAGGAGATCAAAGTATGGTTCAAAAAAGCCAAAAAAATAAAATTTAAAGCATGAGAAAGTCTAGAGCAAAGAAAAGAATATTATTACCAGATCCAAAGTTTGGAGATACATTAGTTACAAGATTTGTTAATTGTCTTATGATAAGTGGAAATAAGCAAAAAGCATTTAAAATATTTTATAACGCTTTAGATTTAGTAAAGAAAAATGAAACTATTGATGAAGATCCTTTAGTTGTTTGGAAAAAATCACTTTCAAATATTATGCCTGAAGTTGAAGTGAGAAGTCGAAGAGTGGGTGGGGCTACTTTTCAAATTCCTATGCCAGTAAGGCCAGATCGAAAAGTTTCAATGGGGATGTCTTGGTTAATTAATTTTTCAAGAAAAAGAAGTGGAAAGACTATGGCTGAAAAATTAGCTGCGGAAATAATTGCTGGATTTAATGAAGAAGGGGGGGCGTATAAGAAAAAAACAGAAGTTCACAAAATGGCGGAATCTAATAAAGCATTTTCTCATTTTAAAATTTAATTTATAATGTCAAAAAGAGATTTAAAATACACTAGAAATATTGGAATTATGGCTCATATTGACGCTGGTAAAACAACAACAACAGAGCGAATATTATATTATACTGGTTTGAGTCATAAAATAGGAGAAGTTCATGATGGCGCAGCTACAATGGACTGGATGGAACAAGAACAAGAAAGAGGGATTACTATTACTTCAGCTGCTACCACAACTAATTGGAAATTTAGAGGTGAAGAATTTAAAATGAATATTATTGATACACCCGGTCACGTTGATTTTACTGTAGAAGTTGAAAGGTCTTTAAGAGTTTTAGATGGAGCTATTGCTCTTTTTTGTGCTTCTGGGGGGGTAGAGCCTCAATCTGAAACTGTTTGGAGGCAAGCTGATAGATACAAAGTTCCAAGAATAGGATTTGTAAACAAAATGGATAGAATTGGTGCAGATTTTTTTAGATGTGTTGATCAAATTAAAGAAAGATTAAATGGGAATCCAGTTCCAATTCAAATTCCAATAGGAGCAGAAGATGATTTTAAGGGAGTTGTTGACTTAATTAAAATGAAAGCTATTATTTGGAACGAAGAAGATTTAGGAATGACTTATGAAGAATTAGATATTCCAGAAGATTTAAAGCAAGATGCCTCTGAGTGGAGAGAGAAACTTCTAGAAGCTGTAGCTGAGTCTGATGAGGCTTTAATGGAAAAATATTTTGATAATCCAGAGTCAATCACTCCTGCAGAAATTGAAAGAGCTTTAAGAACAGCTACATTAAATATGTCTGTAACCCCTTTAATGTGTGGTTCAGCATTTAAAAACAAAGGTGTTCAAACAGCATTAGATAATGTTATGTTGTATTTACCAAGTCCTCTTGATGTTGGGGAAGTTGAAGGAACTAAACCTTCAACTGATGAGCTAATTAAAAGAGGCCCCTCTAATGATGAGCCTTTTAGCGCTTTAGCTTTTAAAATTGCTACGGATCCATTTGTTGGGAGATTGTGTTTTTTTAGAGTTTATTCAGGTAAATTAAATGCAGGCTCTTATGTTCTAAATACTAGATCAGATCAAAAAGAAAGAATTTCTCGTATTTTTCAAATGCATTCAAATAATAGAAATTCACTTGATGTTATTGAAGCGGGAGATATAGGTGCTGCCGTAGGCTTTAAAAACATAAAAACTGGTGATACTTTATGTGCAGAAAATGCTCCTATATCACTAGAGTCAATGGATTTTCCAGAGCCAGTAATTGGAATAGCAGTTGAGCCAAAAACAAAAGCAGATCTTGATAAATTAGGAAATGGTTTAGCTAAGTTATCTGAGGAAGATCCAACTTTTCAAGTAAAAACTGATGAAGATTCAGGACAAACTATTATTTCTGGAATGGGTGAATTACATCTTGAAGTATTAATTGACAGATTAAAAAGGGAATTCTCAGTGGAATGCACTCAGGGAGCACCTCAAGTTAATTATAAAGAAGCAATTTCTGGTTCTGCAGAACACAGAGAGATTTATAAAAAACAAACAGGGGGTAGAGGTAAGTTTGCGGACATTGTGTTTACAATTGAACCTAATAATGATCCTGAAAATCCAGGTTTTAATTTTATAAATAAAATAAAGGGTGGAAATATACCAAGGGAGTATATTCCATCTGTGGAAAAAGGTTTTAAACAAGCTATGGGTAATGGTGTTTTAGCTGGTTTTGCTATGGATTCTATGCAGGTAACATTAAAAGATGGATCTTATCACGCAGTAGATTCAGATTCATTGTCTTTTGAGATTTGTGCTAAATTGGCATTTAAAGAAGCTCTTCCCAAATGTAATCCAATTTTATTAGAGCCTATTATGAAGTTAGAGGTTGTTACTCCAGAAGAAAATATGGGTGATGTTATTGGTGATTTAAATAAGAGAAGAGGTTTAATTGAAGGTACAAATGAAAGAAGTGGTGCTACAATTATTAATGCTAAAGTTCCTTTATCTGAAATGTTCGGTTATGTTACTGATTTAAGAACAATTACTTCAGGTAGAGCAACTTCTACTATGGAATTCTTTGATTTTCAAGAGGCGCCAAAAAATATTGCGCAAGAAGTTATAAATAAAGTTAAAAAAATAGAGGCTTAAAGTTATGAGTCAAAAAATTAGAATAAAATTAAAATCGTACGATCACAATTTAGTAGATAGAACTGCTGAAAAAATTGTAAAAACTGTAAAACCAACAGGAGCAGTAGTAAGCGGACCTATTCCGCTTCCTACGCATAAAAAACATTTTACAGTTTTAAAATCGCCACACGTAAATAAAAAAGCTAGAGAACAATTTGAATTGAGTTCTTTTAAAAGATTATTGGATATTTTTTGCGCTACTAATGCAAATAAAACTGTTGATGCTCTAATGAAATTAGAATTACCTAGTGGAGTGGAAGTAGAAATTAAAGTATAAAAAATGGCTGGAATAATTGGAAAAAAAATAGGTATGACTAGCATCTTTGATGCTAATGGAGTGAATATGGCTTGCACTATCATTGAGGCTGGGCCGTGTGTAGTAACTCAATTAAAGATATCAGATGTTGATGGATATAACTCTGTACAAATTGGATTTCAAGACAAAAAATTAAAAAAGTCTAATAAATCTGAAATCGGTCATCTTAAAAAATCAAAATCAAATCCTAAAAAAATATATAAAGAATTTCCAATTTTTAATATGAAAAAAACTGACGCGGATGGTAATGTTTCTAATTCAGAATTTAAAGTTGGTGATGTATTTACTGTTGATCAAGTATTTAATGAAGGGGAGTTTGTTGATGTAAGTGGAAAAAGTAAAGGTAAGGGTTTTCAGGGTGTTGTTAAAAGACATGGTTTTCGTGGTGTTGGAGATGCTACACATGGACAGCATAATAGAATGAGAGCACCTGGTTCTATTGGAGCAGCATCTTATCCTGCAAGAGTATTTAAAGGTATGCGTATGGCTGGAAGAATGGGAGGTGAAAGAGTTACTTGTCAAAATTTAAAAATTATGAAAATTTTAGCAGATAAGAATATAATATTACTTAAAGGAGCTATTCCAGGGCCAAAAAATAGTTATGTTGAAATAACTAATTAATGAATTATGAAATTAAAAGTTTTAAACATACAAGGAAAAGAGACAGGAAGAGATTTATCAGTTAGTGATAAAGTATTTAAATCTGAACCTAATTCTCATGTAGTTTATTTAGCCGTAAAACAATATATGGCTAATAACAGACAAGGTACGCATAAAGCTAAACCAAGGGCTGAAATTACTGGTAGTACTAGAAAAATAAAAAAGCAAAAGGGTACGGGTACAGCTCGTGCTGGAAGTATAAAATCACCTTTGTTTAGAGGAGGTGGGAGGACATTTGGTCCTCTTCCAAGAGATTATTCTTTTAAATTAAACAAAAAGGTCAAGAAATTAGCAAAAAAATCTGTTTTTAGCACCAAAATAGCTAATAAGAATATTTTAATATTAGATGAATTTTCTTTTGAAAAACCAAATTCAAAGAAATGTATAAAAATGTTATCAGACTTAGGTATTAAATCTGACAAATCACTTCTTATCTCAGAAATAAAAAATGATAACTTATTACTTTCATCAAGGAACGTTGAGAAAGTAGAAGTTACTAATTCTAATGAGTTAGATATATATTCTTTGATGAATGCTGCTAAAATTGTGATTACTGAAGCTGCAATGAAAAATATTGAAAATTTATTAAAATAAATACAAGATGAATATAATTATTAAGCCTATAGTAACTGAAAAAATGACTCAAAAAACAGAGTTGTTAAATGATTATGGCTTTGTGGTAAGTAAAAAAGCTAATAAAATAGAAATTAAAAAAGCAGTTGAAGAAAGTTATGATGTTAAGGTTAAATCTGTTAGAACTATGATATATAGAGGTAAGGAAAAAAGTAGATTTACTAAGACTGGGGTGATTAAAGGAAAAACTAGTTCTTTTAAAAAGGCTATAGTTAGATTAGAAAAAGATAATAATATTGATTTTTACAATAATTAAAAATGGCAACAAGAAAATTAAAACCCACAACTCCTGGACAACGTTTTAAAGTTGTAACATCTTTTGATATTACTTCTTCAAGCCCTGAAAAAAGCTTGTTAGTTGTGAATAAAAGAAGTGGAGGTAGAAATAAAGATGGAAAGATGACCATGAGGTATATAGGTGGGGGGCATAAGAAAAAATATAGGGTTATTGATTTTAAAAGACAAAAAATGGATATTCCAGGAATTGTAAAAGCAATTGAGTATGATCCTAACAGAAGTGCAAGGATAGCACTTATATATTATTCAGATGGTGAAAAGAGTTATATTTTATGCCCAAAAGGTTTAAAGGTCAATGATAAAATTATCTCAGGTAAAAAAGCTAATCCTGATTTAGGTAATGCTATGTTTTTAACTGATATTCCATTAGGTACAGCTGTTCATAATGTAGAGTTGAAACCTGGCAAGGGTGGTGAGTTAGCTAGGAGTGCAGGTTCCTTTGCCACTTTAGTAGCCAGAGAAGGAAAATATGTTACATTAAAGCTCCCAAGTGGTGAAATTAGAATGATATTATCATCCTGTTTAGCTACTATTGGAACTTTATCAAATGCAGAAAATAACTTGCAAAAATCTGGAAAAGCAGGTAGAAGTAGGTGGTTAGGAAGAAGACCAAGAACTAGAGGTGTTGCTATGAACCCGGTAGACCATCCTATGGGTGGAGGGGAAGGTAAGTCATCTGGAGGGCACCCGAGATCTAGAACAGGTGTTCCTGCAAAAGGCTATAAAACTAGAAAAAAGAAAAAGGCATCAAATAAATTTATTATTGAACGAAGAAAAAAATAAACTATGGCAAGATCTTTAAAAAAAGGACCGTTTGTAAGTGTTAAGTTGGCAAAAAAAATTGCCATTGCAACTGAATCAAACAAAAAATCTGTAATTAAAACATGGAGCAGGGCTTCAATGATTATTCCGGATTTTGTTGGTCAGACTATTGCTGTTCATAATGGAAAGCAATTTATTCCAGTATTTATTACTGAAAATATGGTTGGTCATAAGTTAGGAGAGTTTTCTCCTACTAGAAATTTTAGAGGTCATTCAGGAAATAAAAAGAGATAAAAGATAATTTATAATGGGAGTTAGAAAAAAAAATAAAGCAGGTTTAATTAAAGAGGCAAATAAAAATATTGCTTTTGCAAAACTAATGAAATGTCCAACTTCTCCAAGAAAAATGAGATTAGTTGCAGATCAAATAAGAGGTTTAGATATAAATATTGCTTTAAATATTTTAAAAACAGATTCTAAAGAATCTTCTAATAGAATGAGAAAACTTTTATTATCGTGTATGGCTAATTGGAAAGAGAAAAATAAAGATAAAAGTATTGAAAATACAAATCTTTTTATCAAAGAGGTTTATGTAGATTCTGCTAGAATGTTAAAAAGAATACAACCAGCTCCTCAAGGAAGGGCGCATAGAATTAGAAAAAGATCAAATCATGTTACTATGATTATTGATGAAGTAAAACAAAAAGAAGAGATAATAAATTAAAATAATATGGGACAAAAGACAAATCCAATAGGAAATAGATTAGGCTTTATAAGAGGCTGGGACTCTGTTTGGTATGGCGGTTATGATTTTGGAGATCGCTTATCTGAGGATTATAAAATAAGAAAATATATAAGAGCTAGGTTAGCTAAGGCTAGTGTTTCAAAAATAGTAATTGAAAGATTAAAGTCAATTACAATTACTATTAGTACAGCTCGTCCAGGTATTATTATTGGGAAAGGAGGTCAAGAGGTAGATAAACTTAAAGAAGAATTAAAAAAATTAACAAAAAAAGACGTTCAGTTGAATATCTTTGAAATCAAAAGACAAGAGTTAGATGCTTATCTTGTTGCAATGAATGTTGCTCGTCAAATTGAAGGAAGGGTTAATTATAGAAAAGCTGTTAAAATGGCAATCTCATCTTCTGTAAGAATGGGTGCCTTAGGAATTAAAATTCAAGTTGCCGGAAGATTAAATGGAGTTGAAATGGCTAGAACTGAAAGTTGGAAAGAAGGAAGAATACCTCTTCATACTTTTAGAGCTGATATTGACTATGCTTGTGAAGAAGCTTTAACTACATATGGTTTGATTGGAGTTAAAGTGTGGATATTTAAGGGTGAAGTTTATGGAAAAAGAGACTTAACACCTATTGAAACGTTAAATTTAGGAAGAAAAAAAAATAATAGAAAAAAGTAAACTAATATGTTACAGCCAAAAAGGACAAAATATAGAAAAATGCAAAAGGGCAGAATGAAAGGGCTTGCTCAAAGAGGAAGTAATTTAGATTTTGGTTCTTTTGGAATAAAAGCATTAGAAGAGTGTTGGATGACATCAAGGCAAATTGAGGCTGCTCGTATTGCTGCAACCCGTTATATGAAGAGAGAGGGGCAGTTATGGATTAGGGTTTTTCCAGATAAACCTATAACAAAAAAGCCTGCGGAAGTTAGAATGGGAAAAGGAAAAGGTGCTCCAGAACATTTTGTTGCTGTAGTTAAACCTGGAAGAGTAATGTTTGAAGTAGATGGAGTTTCTTTTGAAGTGGCCCAAGAGGCATTGAGGCTCGCTTCTCAGAAACTACCTATAAAAACAAAATTTGTTATTAGAAGGGATTACGTAAGAAATTAATATTTAATTAGGTTATGAGTAATAAGATTTATAAAGAAATGACAGATGAAGAGTTGAAAAAGAAACTTTTTGACACTAAGTTGGATTATAAAAAAATGAAATTACAACATTCTGTTTCACAGATCGAAAATCCTTCTCAAATAAAGTTTGCAAGAAGGAATATTGCGAGGATGATAACAGAGTTGAAAATTAGAGATATAAGTATTTAAAATGGAATTACAAAAAAGAAATTTTAGAAAAGAAAGAATCGGGATTGTTACTAGTAGTGCTATGGACAGATCTGTAGTTGTTTCTGTAGAAAGAAGAATTAAGCACAGGATATATGGAAAGTTCATCAAGAAAACAACTAAGTTTTTTGTTCATGATGAAAATAATGAATGTAGTGTTGGTGATAAAATATCTATTATGGAAACAAGACCAATTAGTAAAAAAAAGTGTTGGAGATTAATAAAAATTATTGAAAAAGCTAAATAAATCATGTTGCAACAAGAATCAAGATTAAACATTGCTGATAATACTGGGGCTAAAGAAGCTTTATGTATTCGTGTTTTAGGGGGTACCAAAAGAAGGTACGCTTCATTAGGAGATAAAATAGTAATAACTGTGAAGTCAGCAACTCCTAATGGGACGGTTAAAAAAGGACAGGTGAGTACTGCTGTAGTAGTTAGGGCAAAAAAGGAAATTAGAAGAAAAGATGGTTCGTATATAAGATTTGATGATAATGCTTGTGTTCTTCTAGATACTAATAACGAAATGAGAGGAACAAGAGTTTTTGGTCCAGTTGCTAGGGAGCTTAGAGAAAAAAAGTATATGAAAATAATTTCTTTAGCTCCAGAAGTTTTATAATTAATTAAAAATGAGAAAAACATATTTAAAAAAAGGTGACAATGTTCAAATCACAACTGGCCGTGATAAGGGAAAAAAAGGCAGAATTATTTCTATTAACAAAATGAAATATACTGCTATAGTTGAAGGGGCTAATTTGGTTTCTAAGCATACTAAGCCAAATCAAGATAATCCAAAAGGAGGAGTTCTTAAAAAAGAAGCTGGAATAAATATATCAAATTTGTTATTAGTTGACTCTAAAGGGAAGCCATCTAAAATAGGAAAAAGAGTGAATAAAAAAACAGGAAAAAAAGAAAGGTATTTTAAAACTACTGGAGATTTAGTAAAATAAAAAAAATGAAACCTAGATTAAAAGAAAAATATAAAAATGAGATCCTTCCAAAATTATTAAAAGATTTGGGATATAATAATGTTATGGAGGTGCCAAGAATTGAAAAAATATGTTTAAGTCAAGGTATTGGTTCAGCTGTTTCTGATAAAAAAATGATTGAACAAGCGGACTTAGAAATGACAAAAATTGCAGGACAAAAATCTATAATTACAAAATCTAAAAAGGATATAGCAAACTTTAAATTAAGAAAGGGTATGCCTATTGGAGTTAAGGTTACTCTTAGGAGAAATAGAATGTACGAATTTTTAGATAGATTAATATCTATTTCAATGCCTGGTATTAGAGATTTTCAAGGAATTAATCCCAAAGGGTTTGATGGAAGAGGAAATTATACTGTTGGTATAAAAGAACAAATTATTTTTCCTGAGATAAAGGTTGATGAGGTTAAAAAAATAACAGGTATGGACATTACTTTTGTTACTTCTGCTCAATCAGATGATGAAGCACGAAGTCTATTGGAATGTTTTGGATTACCATTTAAAAAAGATAAATAAGTTATGGCAAAAGAATCAATGAAAGCTAGAGAAGTTAAGCGTCAACGTTTAGTTGCAAAATATGCTGCAAAACGAAAAGCTTTAAAGGAAGCGGGCGATTATGAAGGTCTTCAAAATATTCCTAAGAATGCCTCTCCAGTTCGTTTACATAATAGATGTAAAATTACTGGAAGGCCAAAAGGATATATGAGAACTTTTGGTATCTCTAGAGTTTTATTTAGAAAAATGGCAAATGCAGGGTTAATTCCAGGTGTTAAAAAATCAAGTTGGTAAAATTAAATTAAATATGATAACAGATTCAATAGGAAATTATTTAACAAAGATTAGAAATGCTTACATGGCTAAGCATAAGGTAGTTGATGTACCTAGTTCAAATATAAAAAAGGATATTACTAAGATTTTAAAAGATCAAGGTTATATTTTGAATTATAAATTTGTTGAAAATGGTAATCAAGGTGTTATAAGAATTGCTTTGAAATATGATTTGGTTACCAAGATACCAGCTATAAAAAAAATAAAAAGAGTAAGTAAGCCTGGTTTGAGAAATTACACAGGTAAAGATAATTTACCTAGAGTTTTAAATGGTTTAGGAATTGCAATTATTTCTACATCAAAAGGGGTAAT
>CABYOB010000006.1 GCA_902520385.1 uncultured Bacteroidota bacterium | reverse complement strand
CTGGGTATTTTGGGGGGAAGATTGATTTTGTAATTCAATGGCTTATTAATGTTGTTTGGTCTATACCCACATTATTATTAGTTATTTCTATAAGTTTAGTTTTGGGAAAGGGTTTTTGGCAACTTTTTTTAGCTATTGGTTTAACTATGTGGGTAGAGGTTGCTCGTGTTACTAGAGGTGAGGTGTTGATAATTAAGTCGCAACCATATATAAAAGCAATTAAATCTTTAGGTTATAGTAGTCCGCGAATTATATTTAAACATATTGTTCCAAATATTATTAATCCAATTTTTATTATATCGACTGCAAATTTTGCAACAGCAATATTACTTGAGTCCGGTTTGAGCTTTTTGGGATTAGGAGTTCAGCCTCCTGTGCCTTCTTGGGGAACAATCATTAAAAATCATTATTTATATATTTTAATTGATAATCCATTTAGTGCAATTTTTCCAGGAATTTGCATAGTTCTTATAGTTCTTTCATTTATGTCTATAGGAAATTTTTTAAGAGATTTTATGGATGTTAAAATAAAACAATACTAATTAAAAATATAAAAAAACCAACTATCATAATTAACATTGTATATGGTAAAATTTGTCGGGCTTTTAATCCAGTAATACCAAGAAGTGGTAATGCCCAAAATGGCTGTAACATATTAGTTAGTTGATCTCCGTATATAAATGCCATTATTGTTTTTTCAAAAGAAACGCCTAGTTCATATGCTGCTTCTAATATAATAGGTGCTTGTACTGCCCACTGACCACCACCACTAGGAACAAAAATATTAACAATACCTGCGCTAATCATTGTATAAATTGGATACGTAAATTCTGTTGAAATAGTTACAAAAAAATCAGAAAAAATAGAAACTAATCCTGTTGATGTCATAATACCCATAATTCCAAAATATAAAGGAAATTGAATTAAAATACCACTAACACCTTTTATGGCTAAACTAATTGATTTTAGAAAACTATCAATATTAGAGTGTAAAAATAATGCTAATCCTAAAAGAGTGAAGTTTATATAATTAGGGTTAATAAAGTCAAATGATGAAGAATAGATTATTTTTTCTATAGATATTAGTATCAAACATCCACCAATTAGAGTCCCCATAAAACCAGAGCTGTCTATTTTTTCTGCTAAAGTTTTTTTAGTTTTAGTTTTAGTGACAATAGATTTAATTTTTAGATTTAATTTTTTTTCATTTTTACTTATTTTACCAATTAACATAAAAATTATTGGAATTATGACAATTATTAATAAGCTGTTAAATATGTTCATGCTAGAAAAAACAGTATTGCTAAAATTAATATTATCAGGGAGTATATTAATTAACTTATCATTATTAATAATCTCCTGAAAATGGTTAGGCTCTGCAATTTTTAGTGGAGCAGACCCTGACATTCCTCCGTGCCAAACCATTAATCCACAGTAACCAGCAGCTCCAATTAATGGATAGTTAATTTTCATATTTTTCTTCATACTATTTTCTCCAACTTTTCTAGCTAAAATAGCCCCGAAGATTAAACCTAATCCCCAATTTAAAAAACTTACTAATATTGAGAATAAAGCAACTAAAGCAGCAGCAGTAGGTGTATTATTACAATATTTTGTTATAAAAGAAATGCTTTTAGATGCTACTTTTGTTAGGGCAACAGAGTGTCCAAGCACTAACATTAACATCATTTGAGTAGTAAAGCTTAATAATCCAGAGTTCCATAATCCTTTTTCCCACCCGTAAACTATATTTTTAATAGATTCAGAACTTAAAAAAAAAGAAAGAATCATAATAGTTATGGTTAAAAAAATGGCAATGGTAAATGGAGATGGGAAAAAATTATGAAAAATTTTTTCGATTAATTTTACAATTGACATTTTAGAATGGGGTGTTATTTTTTTTTAATTCAGTTTCTGGATTTTCTGTATTAGATTTTTCAATTTTCCAAGCATCTATATTATGAAAATACCTATTATTGAATTTTTTAGAAGATAAGTTAAAATAAACATCAACATTATCATTGGTGTTAAAATTTTCTAGTATTTTAAGTTTTTCTTCACCAAAGAGCTGAAAACATATTTCCGCATTAAATTGTGCCCCTGTGTTGACTATAAAATTTTGTTTTTTCCATGTTTTTCCATCTTTTCCTGAAATTATCTCAGGCTCAAATATTTTTGTAATGTTTCCTTTGACAATTAATTGATTCATTTTATTATATCATTTTTATTTATTTCAAAAAGTGAATTATCAGAACTTTTAATATACCAGTTATAACCAAGCCTACCAATTAGATTAATTTTTTTTTGATTAATTTTTTTGTTTTCATCTAAAATTGCATTGGAAATGTGAATTAATAATACTTCACAAATAATAAGATTTCCTGCGCCACCTTTATTTCCCAATTTTATTATTTTATTTACTTTGCATTCCATTTGAACAGGAGACTCTTTTACTCTAAAAGGTTTCACCAAGTCAGATTTTAAATGAGTAAGTTTAGATTCTATGAATTCATCTTTTTCAATAGGATAATCTAAACTAGAAATAACCATTTTTTCTGCTATTTGTTCATTAACTACATTAATAACAACTTCTTTATTTTTTTTTAAATTTTGTAACGTATCTTTTTCAGTATTATTTCTTATTCTTCTTGCTGGAGAAAATATTAATACGGGAGGATTGCCACTAAAAACATTAAAAAAACTAAATGGACTTAAATTAGGTATATTTTTTTCATCAATTGTGCTAGCTAAGGCAATAGGTCTTGGGCCAACTGAACTAAGTAGGTATTCTTGAATAATTTTTGTCTCAGTATTTTTCGGATTAATTGTGATCATTATTATTGTATAATAATTATTATTTAATGTAAGTTATAAATTATTAATTTAAAATAAACTATTTCTATTTTTTGTCCTATTTATAAATAGTTATAGATTTGTTGTATTGTTTGAAATGCGGATATGGTGGAACTGGTAGACACGCTAGATTTAGGATCTAGTGCCGAAAGGCGTGTGGGTTCGACTCCCTCTATCCGCACTTTCTTTTAACCCTTTGATTTTATTATGGAGTATATAATTTTAATTATCCTAGTGTTAATTTTGTTAATTGCAATTTATTTGTATTTCCAATTACAAAAGACGCAAAATAATGACTCTACATCGCTTTTTTTTGAAATGAACAAGCAATTAAGAGATGATATAGAAAAAATGAGAAAAAGTGTTGAGTCCTCAAGCGGAGAAAATAGAAAAGAGATACAACAAAAGTTAGATGGTATTCATAAAGGAATGGATGATTTTCAAAAACACACTAAGGATAGTTTGCAGAAACAATTTAAAGATACTGCTAATATAATTACCAATGTTTCCGAAAGATTAAAAGGGTTAGAAGTAACAAATAAGCAAGTATTGAGTTTTACTGAACAAATGAAGAGTTTAGAAAAGATTTTACAAAACCCTAAACAGAGAGGTATTTTTGGAGAAATTCAACTTAGTAATTTATTAGCAAATGTTTTGCCCCCAGATCATTATCAGATGCAATATTCATTTAAAAATGGTGATAAAGTAGATGCTGTTTTATTTTATAATGATTTTGTTGTTCCCATAGATTCTAAATTTTCTTTAGAAAATTATAATAAAATGGTAGAAGAAGATAATTCTGATAGAAAAATAGATTTTGAAAATGAATTTAAAAAAGATATAAAAAACAGAATAAATGAAACTGCAAAATATATCAGGCCAAATGAAAATACTACGGAATATGCTTTTATGTTCATTCCAGCAGATGGATTATATCAAAGTTTGTTAAGCAACAAAGTGGGAACTTTAGAAGTAAATTCAAAAAATTTAATTGAATATGCATTTAATAAAAAAGTAATGATTGTTTCACCTATGTCACTTTTCCCATATTTACAAACAGCTTTAAAAGCTTTAAATGAATTAAAAATGGAAGCAAACATTGAAATTATAAAAAAGAATTTATATAATTTGACTAATCATTTAAAGGCTTATGAAGATTGTATTCAAAGATTAGGTAAAAATCTTGGCACTGTTGTTAATCAATATAATGAGGCTTCTTCTGAGTTTAAAAAAATAGATAAAGATGTTATTAAAATAAGTTCAGGAGAAATGGACATAGGTTTTGAACCTCAATTTTTAGATAGACCAAAGAAAACAAATCAAGATGAAATATAAAATATATACTAAATTAGGTGATAAAGGTAAAACTTCTATTATTGGTCAAAATAGAATTGACAAACATGACGCAAGGATTGAGGCTTATGGTTCAATTGATGAATTAAACAGTTATTTTGGGCTATTACGATCTTTTGATAACGTAAAAAAGATAAATTTTTTATCTGATTTTTTAATAAAGTCTCAAAATAATCTATTTGTTATCGGTTCATATTTAGCCCAAACTCAGCAAAAAAGAATAAAATGTCAAGATTTTTTAATATCAGACAAAATTATTAAGGATTTAGAAACTATAATTGATAAAATAGAAAAAGATATCCCATCAATAACTAGATTTGTGTTGCCAGGTGGAGATGTTATTAGTTCTCATTTTCAAATTGCTAGAACTATTTGTAGAAGGTCAGAAAGAAGGATTACTTTTTTTAATCAAAAAGAAAAATTAGATAATAATATATTGATATATATAAATAGGTTGTCTGATTTTTTATTTGTTGCAGCTCGTTATATATTATTTGTTTCCAATGAAAATGAATTATTTTGGGAGAAGTAAATAAAAAATAAAATTCTTGTAAAAGTGTTTAAAAAAAGTAAATTTGCAAAATAAACCTATATGTTATGTCTTACTGGACTTTAGAATTAGCTTCTTATTTAAGTGATGCGCCTTTTCCAGCAAATAAGGATGAATTAATTGATTATGCTATTAGAACTGGAGCGCCCGCAGAAGTTATTGAAAATTTACAGGCCTTAGAAGATGGGGGTATTGAAATTTATGATAGTATAGAAGATATATGGCCAGATTACCCATCAGAAGAAGATTTTTTATGGAATGAAGAGGAATATTAATTATAATTAAAAAGTATGTCTTTTTTAAATTCTATAATTAATCTTTTTGGAACAAAATCATCTAGAGATTTTAAAAAACTATCTCCATTTGCTGAAAAAATAAATGAAAAGTTTAAATTATTAGAAAATATTTCCAATGATCAATTAAGGGAAAAAACTAATTCTTTCAAGAAACTTATTAGTGATTCTATTCAGATTGAAAACAAAGATTTAGAGTCTTTATATAAAAAAATTAATTCAAAGGAATTTCTTTTAAATCCAAATAATCAAATTTATGATGAGATTGATAATTTACATAATATCATTTTTAAAAAAACAGAAGATGTTCTTAATAATATAAAAGAAGATGCTTTTGCAGTTATGAAGGAAACTGCACGAAGATTTTTTTTGAATCAGTCATTAGAAGTTAAAGCTACTATTTTTGATAAAGAGTTATCAGAAAAAAGAAAATACATCTCTATATCCGATGATAATTCTATTTGGACTACAACTTGGGAGTCAGGTGGTGTTTCAAAAAAATGGGACATGTTACATTATGATGTTCAATTGATGGGCGGTATTGTTCTACATGAAGGTAAAATTGCAGAGATGCAAACGGGTGAAGGTAAAACATTAGTTGCAACACTACCTATTTATTTAAATGCTTTATCTTCTTTTGGTGTTCATGTAGTAACCGTAAATAATTATTTGGCAAAGAGAGATGCTGAGTGGATGAGGCCGTTATTTGAATTTCATCAATTAAGTGTTGATTGCATTGATAATCATTCTCCTAATTCTGAAGATCGAAGAAATGCATATAAGGCTGATGTTACTTATGGAACTAATAGTGAATTTGGTTTTGATTATTTAAGAGATAATATGGCTAGTTCAAAAAAAGATTTAGTTCAAAAAAAATTAAATTATGCTATTATTGATGAAGTCGACTCTGTTTTAATTGATGATGCTAGGACTCCTTTAATTATTTCCGGTGCAGTTAAGCATCAAGGAAATGAAGGTTTTCAAAAACTAAAACCATTAATTGAAAAAATAGTTAAAGCGCAAAAAGATTTTGTCAACAAAGAATTTCTAGAATTAAAAGATTTATTATCAAATGATAAAAATAGTGAAGCAGGAGTAAAATTGCTTAGAATATTTAGAGGTCTTCCAAAAAATAAATCTTTAATCAAATTTTTAAGTGAAGATGGAATTAAAACTTTACTTCAAAAGACAGAAAATAAATATTTACAGGATCAAGGAAAAGAAATGTATGTAATAGATAATGAATTATTTTTTATTATTGATGAAAAGAATAATTCTACAGAATTAACTGATAGAGGAATAGATTTTCTTTCCAATTTTTCTGAGGAAAAAGATTTTTTTATTTTACCTGATATCGGTTCTGAGATTGCAAAATTGGAAAAATTAGAAGATAAGAAAGAAGCGACAAATAAAAAAAATCAATTAATTCAAGATTTTTCTATAAAGAGTGAACGTATACATACATTAAATCAATTGTTGAAGGCATTTACTCTATTTGAGAAGGATATAGAATATGTTGTTATGGACAATAAAGTTAAAATTGTTGATGAGCAAACGGGTAGGGTGATGGATGGTAGAAGATATTCTGATGGTCTTCATCAAGCTATAGAAGCAAAAGAAAATTGTAAAATAGAAGCGTCAACACAAACATTAGCTTCTATTACTCTGCAGAATTTTTTCAGAATGTATAATAAACTGTCAGGAATGACAGGGACGGCATCTACTGAGTCAGGTGAATTTTGGGATATTTATAAATTAGATGTGATAGAGGTTCCAACAAATAGACCGATTCTTAGAAAAGATGAGAATGATTTAGTATATAAAACAAATAAAGAAAAGTATAATGCAGTTGTAGATAAAATAATTCAATTGAATAACCAGAATAGACCTGTTTTAGTTGGTACAACATCTGTTGAGATTTCAGAGTTAATTAGTAGATTCTTAAAAAGGTCTAATATTAGACACAATGTTTTAAATGCAAAATTACATAAACAAGAAGCTGATATTGTTGCTGAGGCTGGAGAGTCTAAATCTGTTACAATTGCAACAAATATGGCTGGAAGGGGGACGGATATTAAATTAGCCAAAGGCGTGAAAGAAAATGGAGGATTAGCAATTTTAGGGACAGAAAGACATGATTCACGTAGAGTAGATAGACAATTAAGAGGGCGTTCAGGAAGACAAGGAGATCCAGGCTCTTCTCAGTTTTTTGTTTCTTTAGAAGATAATTTAATGCGACTTTTTGGTTCGGATAGAATAGCTAAATTAATGGATAGAATGGGCCATAAAGAAGGAGAAGTTATACAACATGGAATGATTACAAAGTCTATTGAAAGAGCACAAAAAAAAATAGAAGAGAATAATTTTGGTATTAGAAAAAGGTTACTTGAATACGATGATGTTATGAATTCTCAAAGAGAAGTCATCTATAAAAGAAGAAAAAATGCACTAATGGGAGAAAAACTATCCTTAGATCTATTTAATTCTTTTAACGATATGGTTTTTGCTTTATTAGACAGACATACTGATTCAAAAGATTTTCTCAATTTCCAAAATGATTTTTTAAAAACGTTTTCTTTAGATTGTCCTATTGATGAAGTAAATTTTAAAAACAGTGAAATAGATAAATTACAGAAAAAACTATACGAATATGTTTTTAATAATTACATACTTAAAATAAAAAAAATTAAGGAAAGTACTTTTCCGGTTGTAGATTCTATTTATAAGGATGAAAAAAATAATTATAAAAACATTATAATTCCATTTTCGGATGGCTTAATGGGACTAAATGTAATTTCCAATTTAGAAGAATCACATAATTCACAAGGAGAAAGTATAGTAAAAGATTTTGAAAGATGTATTGTTTTATCAATTATTGATAGATATTGGAAGGAACATTTAAGAGAAATGGATGATTTAAGGCAATCTGTTCAAGGAGCGGTTTATGAACAAAAAGATCCTTTATTAATTTATAAGTTTGAGTCATTTAACTTATTTGAAGAAATGTTATTTAAAATTAATTCTGAAACTATTTCTTTTTTATTTAAAGCCCAACTTCCTTCTAGGGAAAGGCAAAATATTTCAGAAGCTAATATTCAATCCCAATTTGGGAAAGCCGAAAGAGGCAAGGAATTAAAGGTTAGTAATAATCAAAATAATAATATTTCAAGTCAAAGAGTTTCATCAGGAAAAGCTCCACCCTTAAGTAGAAGGCAAAGACGAATGCAGGATAGAGGAAAAAGGAGGTGATTTTATAAAAGTTCTTTCAAAGTTTCAAGTTTCATTTTTCTTGAGCCCTTTATTAGAATTATTCTTTTTTTGAACATATGTTTTTTCAGATGAACTTCCAAGTTTTTTTTAGTTTTAAATTTCAAGAAATCACATTCTATTTCATTAAAATTTTCACCGACAAGTAGACAGCTTTTTATTTTTTTTATTTTCAGAAATTTAATTAATTCTTTATGTAACTCTTTTGATTTTCCTCCAAGCTCTAACATATCCCCAAGGATTAATGTTTTTTCCATGTTAGAACTAATATTTATAAAGCTATTTATTGAAAATTTCATGCTAGTTGGGTTAGCATTATAGGCATCTAAAATAATTTCATTAAAATTAGTTTTAATAAATTCCGAACGATTATTCTTAAAAGAGAGATCTTTTAATTTATTAATAATATTTTTTTTCCCCACTTTAAAAAAATTGCCTAATGCAATTGAAGCAATAACATTATTTAAATTATAGTCACCAACAATTTTTGTTTTTATTAATTCATTTCTCCATGTAAATTCTAGAAACAGTGATTTTGAATTTAATTTTATTTCATTTTCTTTCTTTCCATAATTTATAAATTTATTATATGTGGAAAATATTTTATGTTTAGCTCTTGTAGTAATTAAATTTTCATCTTCTTGATTAATGAAAATAGTTCCATTTGTTTTAATAAGATATGTCCAAAGTTCAGTTTTTGTTTTAATTATATTATCTATACTTTCAAATTCTTCTAAATGAGCTTTTCCGATATTAGTTATTAAACCAATATTAGGTTTTCCAATATCGCAGAGTTCATTAATGTCACCTATTTTACTTGCACCGAACTCTAAAACCGCAAGGTCATATGATTTGTCAATTTTCAATATAGATAAAGGTAGACCAATATGGTTATTAAAGTTTCCTGTTGTTTTCATTACATTGAATTTTGTACTTAAAACATCAAAGACTATATTTTTTGTTGATGTTTTTCCATTTGTTCCAGTAATCGCTATAATAGGTATGTTTAAGTTTTCTCGGTGTTTTTTAGCTAAGTTTTGCAAACATGTTAATACATCAGGTACAAATAAAAACTTTTCTTCATTTGTTTTTCGTTTTTCATCAATAACGACAAGTTCGGCGCCTTTTTTTAAAGCTTCATAAGCAAATTTGTTTCCATTAAAATTAAGGCCTTTTAAACAAAAGAATATACTTCCACTTACAGATTTTCGAGTATCTGTTGATATATTTTTTATTACTAAAAATTTAGAATAAAGAGAATCAATATTCATTTTTTTATAAAAATAAAAGGGTATAGATAATACTATACCCTTTTAAAGAATTTTATTTTCTTTTTACCTTAGCTTTTGCTCTTGGTCTCTTTTGATCTTTACTTGATTCCCAACCCATGTGATCTAATACACATCTAAATCCAATAAATTCTGCTGATAAATCTTGATTCATAAACCTTCTAGCTCCTGGAGAAAGCCAGTATGCATCATCTTTCCATCCACCACCTTTATAAACTCTGGTGTAGTTGTTTACTAAACTACTTTTACCATATGAATATTCTCCAAATGCGCCATCTTGATAAATTCCTCCTCCATCTCCTTGACCATCTCTGTCATCAGCATTATTTGAAGCTTTATAATTTCTTCTTGGAGAATTAGGATTGTTGTATAAACCTTCATAGTCTGCATCTTCTCCGCTAGAAAGAGTTGGATCCATTTTCCAGTATTGATCATCATTTATTTCCAAATCAGTATTAAGTGCATCAAAGTCAACTGGTAATCTAACAAAATCATTAGGGCGAATGTTTATATCATATTGCACGGTTCCATTTTCTTCATTCCATTGATAGCCATATGCGAAAGCTAATTCTTCACTATCAATGTCACTTACCCTAAAAGGTTCAGCTTGTGGAGAGCCGTCAACATCTCTATAAACAAGATCTTTCCATTCATTTCCTCTGTGAGGGTTTACGTCATCTAGTTTACCAGTTTCTCTCCTATATACATCCATAGTCCATTCAGCTACATTACCTGCCATATCGTATAGCCCAAAATCATTTGGCATGAATGATCTTACAGGGGTAGTAAGGCTTCCTACATCATTATGGTATCCTCCATATCCCATGTAGTCTCCTTGGCTAATTTTAAAGTTAGCTAGAATCTGACCTTGTGTAGATTTTATATTATCTCTAACCGAGTGTCTATTCCAAGGATAAATTTTATTTTCTCTAACATAATCTTCATGAGAATTTCCAATTAACGCTAATGCAGCATATTCCCATTCAGCTTCTGTTGGTAACCTAAAACTAGGTACAAAAATACCATCTTCTATTCTTATTTTTCTGCTTTTGTCTCCGCTTTTTTTGCCTTTTTTCCCCTCTCTTGCTGCTAGGTCAGGTTTAGGATTCTTTCCTGCCGTTTGTTTTTTCTTTGCTTTCTTTTTGTCAATGTAATTATTTAAATTATAATCAGGGTCTTTTAAGTACCTTTGCGTACTAAAATATTCTTCAGGGTTGTCGATTCCTCCACCCTCTTTATATTTTTCAATATCAACTCCAATTTCATCACATAGTCTTTTTTCATTAACTCTGTCGGTTCTCCATTCACAGTATGCCATGGCTTGTTCCCAACTAACACCTACAACTGGATAATTATTGTATGCAGGATGACGGAAATAATTTTCTACCATAGGCTCATTATAACCGTATTTACTTCTCCATACAGTAGTATCCGGTAAACTGCGATCGTACAATACAAAATACTCTTCTTCATCTCTTGCTGGCCCCTCATTTCCACCATTTGCAAAAACTAATTTCATCCAATCTGTATATTCTCTGTAGTCTACATTTGTTACTTCAGTTTGATCCATCCAAAAAGAAGTGACAGTGACAGCTCTTGGTCTTGTAGAACTACCGTCTTGCATAATATTTTCTTCAGTTTGTCCCATCATAAATGTTCCTCCCTCAATAAAGGCCATTCCTGGTACAGGGGGTTGAAATCCTTTGTATTTTAAGTTTACTTCAAATCCTCCAAAGTCTCTATCATTATAATGCCACCCTGTTTTATTTGAGGATGGTTTTTTTCCTGATTTAGGCCCTTGTTGACTACTAGAGCAACTAAAAGATATGAATGATATAATAATTAGACTGACTATTAAATTATAATTTTTCATTTTTTCCGTCTTTTTATATGTTATATAACATTAGGTTTTATTGAATATTGCACACAATTTACTAAAATAATTAAAATTTAGGGCATTTTATTGGATTAAGAATAATCTTTTTTGGAACACAAGGTAATTGAATCCTTAATGAGATCTCATGAGCACCCCCTGTACTACTAGTTAATCCAGATATAGTAAAATCATAACTATACCCTATTTTTAATGCATCTTTTTGGAAACCTAATACTAATAACATTGCATCAGAGTTCATAAAACTTCTTCTATATGCAACACCAGCTGATAAAATATTATTTGTTATTGTAGTTCCTATATTTATTTGTTCTGTTTGTGCTTGACTTTTAAATAGAAAATTAGGAATTAAATAAGTGTCTCCGGAAAGTAATCCAGATGTTTGAGTAACAGCTTCATTAATTTTTATTATTGCCCCACCATGAATTGTTTTTTTCATTGATAATTTGCCGGCAGCAAGAAAAGCTTCTTCTGGCTCTGTTAGATGATGGGCAACTAAGCCTAAAAAAAAGGAATTAGATGATAGTAATGTTCCAAAAGAGAAGTCTAAATAACTTTTAGAAATAATTCCTCCATTAACAATATCATCTTGAGTTGGGTAAACAAAACCATATATTTCATCTATTTGATCTCCAAACCATAAATTTGGGTCTAAACTTCTTTGGTGACTACTAACCTGAAAGCCAGTTAATAAGTCAATCTTTCTAGTTATTTTTGTGTGATAGGAGTATATTAAGCTAGCAAAAGTGCTTTTAATTGTTCCATTACCAGCATCATCATGAAGAATTAATAATCCAAGTCCACCATGGATTGGCTCTAAAGTTAGATCAAAAGATGCACTGTAAGTTTCGAAGTTACCAGCCATCATAGGCCATTGATTTCTGTAATTTGTTATTATTCTAGGACAATATTCTCCACCTGCTAAAGCTGGATTTAAATAAAGCGGATTTGCATAATATTGTGTAAAATGTGGATCTTGAGCATAGGCAGAATTAAAAAAGAAAACACTTAATATTAAAAAAATATATTTTTTCATTTAGGATGATCGATGTATATAGCAATTATACAAAATTAATATAAGAACGAAAATGATATTTTTTTTTATTTTCGAGCCGATCTTATTAAATTGTGAAATACAATCAAAAAATAAGCGTTAGTTTATTATATTAATTTATGATGCGAGCATATATACTTTTTTTAATTATGATTTCATGTAAGTTATATTCTCAGGAATATAGTCGAAGTATTGATTTACTAGAAACAAAAAAAATACTATATAATAACAATTATATAAATGTTCAAAATTTTTCAAAATCTATATATAATGAAGACAATCCATGTATGAGTTATTTTGAGAGAATACAAACAAATCATACAAATTTTGATGTAGAAATAATTGACAAAGAATATATTTTTATTGAAGCTCCAAACTTATTATGTAATATTCCAGATGAACTTTTTTATGAATATAATTTAAGTCAGCAAGAGAAAAATAATTTTGTCTCAGTCACAATTTTCCCTTACATGCAAAAAAAGGACGGGGCTTATTTTTTAAAATCGTTTAAAATAAAAATAAATCCCCGCATTGATTCAAAAAAGAAAACTAAATATAATATAAAAAACAATTCGGTTTTAGCCTCTGGAGAATGGTATAAAATTGGAGTTCAAAGTGATGGGTTTCATGAAATAAATAAATCATTTTTGGAATCTATAGGAGTTAATGTGGAGTCAATAGATCCTAGAAATATAAAAATATATGGAAAGCCCGCGGGAATGCTTCCGGAAGAAAATTTTAAGTATAGAACTGATGATTTGATGCAATTATCTATTCATTTTATCGGAAATGAAGATTCTTATTTTGATGATAATGAAAAGATTTTGTTTTATGGACAAAGTCCAAATATATGGGTGTTTGACACATTAATAAACAGTTATAAACATATTCAAAACATATACTCTGAAACCACTTACTATTTTTTGACTATTAATAATAATCCAACAAAAAACATTGAAACTCAAGAAATCAAATTAAATACCATTTTAAATACTCCCGATGAAGAAAAGAAATACATTAGTTCTTTTATTGATTATGATTATCATGAAAATGAGCAATATAATTTAGTTAGCACTGGACAACAGTGGTTTGGGGAATATTTTGGTAATAATAATTTATATTCTTTTGATTTAGCTAAAGGGCAAGTTTTAGATAGTATTTCATTTAGGGCTCGTGTTGCCGCTAGGTCTTCTGTTGCTACAGATTTTGATTTTAAATTAAATAATCAAACTACTTTCTTTTCATTAACAATACCACCTGAAACATCTGATGATTATTATTATGAAGCAAAAGAAGGAACTATTCAATTAAATTTAAGCTCTCAATTTTCACTTCAAAATTGGGACGGAGAAGTATTGGTCAATTATAAAAATAATGGTAATCCTTCAGCGCTATCGTGGTTAGATTTTATTGAATTAAATTATAAAAGAAGTTTAGATTGGTCGTCAAATGAAAGTCAATTTAATTTTAGATTAAGTCCTTATTTTGGCTTATCTGTTATTAATACACCAGACGAAACATTAAATGTATATAATGTGACAGATCCATTAAATGTCAAGATGCATATTTTAAACAATGGGGAATTTGAAGGTTTTGCAGCCTATATAGACACTTTATCTGAATTTGTTTGTGTAAGGAATATAAATGATTTAGAAAGTCCTCAATTTTTTGGTCAAGTTTTAAATCAAAATTTACATGGTTATAATCAAACAGATTTAATAATAGTGACTCATCCAAATTTTTTAGATCAAGCAGATAGGTTAGCTAATTTTCATATTAACCATGATGATATGGAAGTAATTGTTGTAACTACAAATCAAATTTACAATGAATTTAGTTCAGGTAGTCAAGACCCTGTTGCAATAAGAGATTTTATTAGGATGTTATATAATAAAAGTGCAAATATTCCAAAAAACTTATTATTATTTGGTGATGCCTCTTTTGATTATAAGGATATAAAATCACCTAATAGTAATTTTGTTCCTACTTTTCAATCTTATAGATCTGATAACATCAAATTATCGTATTGTTCAGATGATTTTTTTGGAATGTTAGATGATCTGGAGGGCTCCAGTAGTACATTAGTGGATGATTTGATTGACATAGGAATAGGAAGGTTAACAGTCTCCACCAATCAAGAAGCAAAATATGCAGTTGATAAAATAATTAATTATGCAAATAATAGTTTTGGAGATTGGAAGAATAAAGTTTGTTTTGTTTCTGATGATGTTGATGAAGGGTGGGAAGAAAATTTATTAATTCATGCAGACGCATTAGCTGAAAAGGTAGATACAAATTATTCATGGGTAAATGTAGACAAAATTTACTCTGATGCTTTTCAGCAAGAATCTACTGCTGGAGGAGAAAGGTACCCTGAGGTTAACAAAAAAATTGTAGAATTAATTAATTCAGGTGTGTTAATAATAAATTATATTGGTCATGGTGGAGAAGTTGGTTGGGCATCAGAAAGGATTTTAGAGCTTTCTGAAATTAATAATTTTGAAAATTTCGAAAAACTCCCAGTATTTGTAACCGCAACGTGTGAGTTTTCAAGATTTGATGATCCAGAAAGAGTTTCCGCTGGAGAGTTGTTATTTTTAAATTCTAACGGAGGAGCTATTTCTTTATTTAGTACATCAAGAACAGTTAATGAAAGTAGTGCTTATTATATAACAAACTCATTATATAATTATATTTTGGATTCTTCATCTCAAGATAATACAATGGGTGAAATTATGAAAAAAGCTAAAAATGATCCTTCTCTAGGAAATACTGTTAATAAAAGAAAGTTTGCGTTATTGGGAGACCCTGCTTTAAAAATACCTTATCCAGAATATAATATTTTGACTAATGAAATTTATGTAGTTGAAAATGATTTAATTAAAGGAGAAAAGAATATTCCGACTGATACAATAAAAGCTCTCAGTAAAGTAAGGATTTTAGGTCAAATTGAAAAAGGTTTTAAAAACGGAACACTATATGTTACAGTTTATGGAAAATCAAATAGTTATGAAACATTAAATAATAATGGTTTTTTAGAAGAACCTTTTGAATTTGATTTACAAAAAAATATTATTTACAAAGGTAAGGTAGATGTTGTAAACTCTAATTTTGGATATGATTTTATAGTACCAAAAGACATACCATTTCAATATGGAAATTCTAAATTAAGCTATTATGCTTATGATGATTCTTTAAAAATTGATGGATCAGGTTTCTATGAAGAATTATTGATTGGCGGAATAAACACAAATGCTGATTTGGACGATATTGGGCCATCAATTGAATTATTTATGAATGATACTAATTTTGTTTCGGGAGGAATGACTAATTCAAGTCCAGAATTAATTGCTAAAGTTTTTGATATATCTGGAATAAATACAGTTGGTACAGGAATAGGGCATGATATAATTGCAATTTTAGATAATGTGTCTAACCAGCCATATGTTTTAAATGATCACTATGAGTCTGACTTGAATACGTATCAATCTGGTCTAGTAAGATATTCTTTATCTAATTTATCTGAAGGTGTTCATGTTTTAAATTTAAAAGTTTGGGATGTTTATAATAATTCTAGTGAAAAAGATTTATCATTTATTGTGTCAGAATCGGAAGATATGGTTATAAAGCATCTTTTAAATTATCCAAATCCATTTTCTAATTTCACTAAATTTTCATTTGAGCATAATCGTCCAAATGAGTATTTAGATGTTATGATTCAAGTATTTACTGTGAGTGGGAAACTAGTCAAAACATTGAAAAGTAATATTGTAAACAATGGATTTAGAGATGAATCTATTACGTGGAATGGTTTAGATGATTTTGGGGATAAATTAGCTAAAGGAGTATATATTTATAAAGTATTACTTAAATCTGTTGACAGTGGAGAAAAGGTGGAAAAATTTGAAAAACTAGTAATATTAAACTAATTTCCGCGTTGTTTAATAATAATTCGAAATTTAACTTATTAATGAAGTATATATTTTTCTGTTTGTTGATTTTTTTAAGTTTTCCTATTTTTCCCCAGACATCTTTGGGTGATGAATTAGAAAACTTCAATGAAAACCTGAATACGATAACTACTGCTGTTCCATTTTTAACAATTTCTCCAGATTCAAGATCAGGTGCTATGGGAGATGTGGGTGCTGCAACATCACCAGATGTTCATTCTATACATTGGAATTCCGCTAAATTAGCATTTTTACCTGATGGTGGTGCATTTGCTGTTTCTTATACCCCATGGTTAAGTAAATTGGTTCCAGACATTTCATTATCTCATATTACAGGATATTATAAATTAAATAAAATAAGTGCTATTGCTGGAGGAATGAGGTATTTTTCTCTTGGAAATATTCAATTTACCAATGACCAGGGAGAGTATGTGGGTGAATATGATCCAAACGAATATGTATTTGATTTAGCTTATTCTATGAAACTGTCAAATAATTTTTCTGCTGGATTAGTTATGAAATATATTTATTCAAATTTAACTGGGGGCATTTTTGTTGAAGGTTTACAAACTGAAGCAGGAAAATCATTTGCGGTGGATTTAGGAACATATTATCAAAGTAACCAATTTGAAATAAGTGGATATGATTCACAGTGGGCGTTGGGATTAAATATTTCTAATATAGGTAGTAAAATATCATATACTGAATCAGGGGATGAGGATTTTTTACCAATGAATTTAAAAATTGGTAGTAGTATAAGTACTGACATTGATGAATTTAATAAAATTATGTTAGCATTTGATATTAATAAATTATTAGTTCCGACTCCGCCAGTTTATGCAATAGATGCAAATGGTCAACCTGTAGATATTGATGGTAATCCTGTACAGTTAGGCAGTCCTGAACATCATATTGTAGCTGGACAAAATCCAAATGTTGGAATCGTTCAAGGAATTTTCCAGTCTTTTTCCGATGCTCCCGGTGGCATAGAGGAGGAATTAAATGAATTAATGTACTCTGTTGGTGCAGAATATTGGTATGATAATCAATTTGCATTTCGATTTGGATATTTTCATGAACATGAAAATAAAGGGAATAGAAAGTACTTTACTCTAGGTTCCTCTTTAAAATTAAATGTATTTGAAATAGATTTTGCTTATTTGATTCCTGCTAATGCTAGTGTAAGAAGTCCATTAGAAAACACAATGCGATTTTCATTAGTTTTTAATTTAGATAATTTTGATAGTGAAAATTTATTTAAATCTACCCGTTCAAAAAATGATCAAAAAAATTTAAATCAAATAAATACGCCTAAATAGAAGTGAGAAATTTTAGAATAGGATGTGGATATGATGTCCACCAATTAAAAGAAAATAATAGTTTAATATTAGGAGGAGTTAAAATACCTCATTATAAAGGAACTGTTGCCCATTCAGATGGAGATGTAATTTTACATGCTATTTGTGATGCTTTATTAGGAGCTGCTGGATTGGGAGATATTGGTCATTTTTTTCCAGACAACGATCAAAAATATAAAAATATAGATAGTAAAATTTTATTGAAAGAGGTATATTTTATGATTCAAAAAAAAGGTTATATCATTGAAAATATAGATGTTTCGATAGTGTTAGAGGCGCCTAAATTAAAAAATTATTTAGCTGAAATGAAAATTCAAATTTCGCGATGTGTTGATTTATCAGTAAATGATGTAAATATTAAAGCCACAACAAGTGAAAAATTAGGTTTTATAGGAAGAGAGGAAGGGGTTGCTTGTTATGCTACTACTTTAATAAAGTCTTAAATTATATTTTAAAAGTATATCAAAAATCAAAATTACATTAATCATTTTGCATATATTTGGATTAATTAATTTTTAAACATATGACCTCTGTAACTAAAGAAGTGTATTTAGACTGGTACAAAAATATGTTATTGTGGAGAAAGTTTGAGGAGAAAGCTGCCGCAATGTATATTCAACAAAAAATCAGAGGATTTTTACATCTATATAATGGTCAAGAAGCTGTTTTGGCTGGGTGTGTGCATGCTATAAGTCCAAAGGTTGATAAAATGATAACAGCATATAGATGCCATGTTCATCCTATGGCCATGGGACTGGATCCAAAATATGTTATGGCGGAATTATTTGGAAAGTCTACGGGATGCTCTAATGGTAAAGGGGGATCAATGCATATGTTTTCAAAAAAATATAATTTTTATGGTGGTCATGGTATTGTTGGAGGGCAGATCCCTCTTGGTGCGGGTATAGCTTTTGCAGATCAGTATAATAATAAAGAAGCAGTTACATTATGTTTTATGGGAGATGGAGCTGTTCGTCAAGGTTCTTTACATGAAACATTCAATATGGCAATGAATCACAAGTTACCAGTTATTTTTATTTGTGAAAATAATGGATATGCAATGGGAACCTCTGTTGAGAGGACAGCTAATCATACCGAAATATGGAAATTGGGCTTAGGTTATGAAATGCCTTGTCGACCTGTTGAGGGAATGAGGCCCGAAATCGTTTTCCAAGAAGTTAAAAAGGCAGTTGATAGAGCGAGAAAAGGTTTAGGTCCGTCTTTTTTAGAGATTAAAACATATAGATACAAAGGACATTCAATGTCTGACGCACAACACTATAGAACAAAAGATGAAGTAAAAAATTTTAAAGATAAAGACCCCATTGATTACGTTCTTAATGTTTTGTACAAAAAAAAGGTTTTGAAAGAAAAAGATGTTGAGAAAATTAATCTGGATGTAAAACATAAAGTTCAAGAATGTGTTGATTTTGCTGAAAATTCCCCATTTCCATTAGCAGAGGATTTGTATAAAGATATTTATCAAGGGGATTATAATTTTTTAAAAGAATAAGTATGGCTGAAATTGTCAAAATGCCAAGATTAAGTGATACGATGACAGAAGGAGTTGTGTCCAAGTGGCATAAAAAAGTAGGAGATGAAATTAAGGAGGGTGATTTATTAGCAGATATTGAAACAGATAAAGCTACAATGGAGTTTGAATCTTTTCAAGAAGGCTTTTTATTATATATTGGTGTAAAAGAGTCAGAATCTGCTTCTGTGGATTCTATTTTAGCAATATTAGGGCATAAAGATGAAGATATTTCTAGTTTGCTAAACTCAGAAAACAAAACAAGTGATGATGATGTAAGTGATGCAAAAGATCAAATTATTAGACCAGCTGAGGAAGTAGATTCAAGTTTGAAAACTAGTTCACTTAATCTTGAAAAAGATGAAAAAAGATTAAAAATATCTCCTCTAGCTAAGAAAATAGCAAGCGAAAAAGGAATAGATATAAATTCTATTAAAGGATCAGGAGATAATGGAAGAATTATAAAAAGAGATTTAGAAGAATTAAATATAAATAAGTCTAATGAAAGTATAAAATCAAGTTTTAATCAGCCATTAACTCAGATGCGAAAAACAATTGCTAGTAGGTTATCTGAATCAAAATTTTCTGCACCACATTTTTATTTAACCACAAAAATTAATGTAGATAGTCTAATTGAGTTAAGAAAAAATTTAATTAATAATTTAGACACTAAAATTTCATTCAATGATATTATTATTAAAGCTGTTGCGTTTTCTTTATCAAAACATCCAAATATAAATGTTTCTTGGGGAAAAGATTCTATTATTTTAAATAAGGATATTAATATTGGGGTTGCTATAGCAGTGGAAGATGGCTTAGTTGTTCCAGTAATTAAAAATACTGACCAACATAACATTTTAGATATTTCTAAAAAGATTAAAGATTTTGTAGAAAGGGCTAATAATAAAAAACTTATGGTTGAAGAGCTTACTGGCAATACATTTACAGTCTCTAATTTAGGCATGTTTGGTATTGATGAGTTTACTGCAATTATTAATCCGCCAGACGCATGTATTTTAGCGATTGGCTCTATACAAAAAACACCAATTGTTAAAGACGGTGAAATTTTAGTTGGTAATATTATGAAAGTCACATTATCTTCAGATCATCGAATTGTTGATGGTGCACAGGGAGCGCAGTTTTTGAAAACACTAAAAACAATGCTAGAAAATCCTCTCCTAATGATTTAAATGAAAAATATATTATGAGTAGTTCAAAATACATGAACGATTTTTTTTTAACAAATAAACATTTAAAAAGTTTACCAGAACACCTTTTACAGTATATAGTTGATCAGGATTATGATAAATATACTTCTATTAATCATTCAGTTTGGAGATATGTAATGAAACAAAATATTAATTATTTACCTAAAGTTATTTTTGGAGATTATTTTCAAGGTTTGAATGAGGCAGGAATTACTATTGATAAAATACCTAATTTATATGGTATGAATAGGATTCTCCAAAAAGTTGGCTGGGCAGCAGTTTGCGTAGATGGGTTTATTCCCCCAAAAGCGTTTATGGAATTTCAGGCTCATAAAGTTTTGGTAATTGCTGCGGAGATAAGACAAATTAGTCACATTGAATACACACCAGCTCCTGATATTTTGCATGAAGCAGCGGGTCATGCTCCAATAATACCTAATAAAAAATACTCTGATTATCTTGAGCTTTTTGGTAAAATAGGTGCAAATGCTTTTTCTTCTTCCACTGATTTAGAGTTATTTGAAGCTATAAGAAATTTATCAATACTTAAGGAGGCGCCGGGCGTATCTAAAAAACTAATTATCAAATCAGAAAAAGAAGTTGATATAATTCAGAAAAGAGCAGGTCAGGAAAATTTATCTGAAATGTCAATGATAAGAAATTTACATTGGTGGACTGTAGAGTATGGATTAATAGGAACAATTAGTAATCCTAAAATTTATGGTGCAGGACTTTTGTCTTCAATTGGCGAAAGTGTTTGGTGCATGAGTAATAAAGTTCAAAAAAAAGATTATAGTATTGAAGCATGTAAAGTGAATTTTGATATAACTAAACCTCAACCTCAACTATTTGTAACTCCAAGTTTTGATTATTTAATTGATGTTTTATATGATTTTTCTGAAAGTATGGCATTTAAAAGAGGAGGCAGACATGGTGTTGAGCAAGCTATAAAATCAGCAAATATTGCAACCTGTGAGTATGATAATGGGGTGCAAATTTCAGGAAAATTTACAAAGCTGATAAACTCTAACGGGCTAGATATTTATTTGCAAACTGAGGGTCCAACAGCCTTATCTAAAGATTATCTTGAAATAGAAAACCATGGTGTTTTTTTTCATAAAGAAGGTTTTGGGGCACCTTTGGGGAAAGTTAAAAATTTTGAGTTTACTAATCTAAATTTAGATAAATGCAGAGATCAAGGCCTATTGAAAAGTAAGAAAATAAAATTAGAGTACAATAGTGGATTGTTATTAAATGGTATTATTAAGGAGTTTGTTTTAGATAAAAACAAACATGTTATTTTAATTTCTTTTATAGACTGTCAAATACAATTCAAGGATAAAGTTTTATTTGATAAAAATTGGGGTCAATATGATTTAGTTATTGGAGAAAAGATTGTTTCTTGTTTTCCTGGTTCTGCTGACAAAAAATCATTTTCTGAAAAAAAATATGATTATAAATCACAAACTATAAAGGTGAATTACTCTCAATTAGAAAAAAAAATGCATGAATTTTATTCTGAAGTTGCAAAGATTAGAGATTCAAGTTCTGGTTACAATAAATTGAAAATAATTTTTGAAAAATTAAAATCAAATGATAGTCAAGAATGGCTACTTTTAATAGAAATTTGTGAAATAATAAAAAATTATGATAAAGTATTATTTGAAGAAATTAAAAACTACTTGAACAATTTATCAGTAATAAGAAATGATTTAAAAAAGTTAATTTCAGATGGTTTAAAAGTATTATGAAAAAGGTATTAATAACAGGAGCAAGTAAAGGAATAGGTTTTGAATTAGCAAAATTTTTTGCAAAAAAAAATCATGCCTTATATTTAATAGCTAGAGATGAAAAAAAATTAAAAAAATTAAAAAAAGAAATAAAAGAAATAAACCCAAAATTACCATGTTATATTCTTTCCTTTGATTTATTAGAAATAAATAAAATAAAAAATTTAATATTAAATATTAAAAATAGATTTGGAACGGTCGATATTGTTGTACATAATGGAGGAACTTTAGTTAATAAGAGTTTTGTTAAAATAAAGAAAGAAGATTTAATTAATTCCTTTACAATTAATTATTTTGCCCCTTATTTAATTACTCAGAAAATAATGCCAATTTTAACAAAAAAAGCTCATGTTATATTTATAGGTAGTGTTGGCGGGATAAATGGTTCGGTTAAATTTCCAGGGTTATCTTCTTATAGTCCAAGCAAGGGGGCACTTATCACATTAGCTGAATGTTTAGCTGAAGAATTTAAAATGACTAATTTTAGATTTAATTGTTTAGCATTAGGAGCAGTTCAAACTGAAATGTTGAAAAAAGCTTTCCCTAAATATAAAGCTCCTCTTTCTCCAAAAAGCATATCTTCGTTTATTTTTGATTTTGCAATTAAAGGAGGTGAATTTTTTAATGGTAAAGTTTTGCCAGTTTCTTCTACAACTCCTTAGAAATTAGTTGTTTTATATAAAAGTTGGTTGTATATTTGCTCTCATTTTTTATTTGCTCTTTATAAAATGAATTTTGAAGTCTCGTAGCTCAGCTGGTTAGAGCGCTACACTGATAATGTAGAGGTCGGCAGTTCAAGTCTGCCCGAGACTACTTGAAAGATATAATTGGGGGATTAGCTCAGCTGGCTAGAGCGCCTGCCTTGCACGCAGGAGGTCGTCGGTTCGACTCCGACATTCTCCACTAAAGCGGAATACAACTTATTTAAGATAATGTGTTCCGCTTTTTTTTTGTATCATTGTTATATTATGATATATAGAAATTTTATTATTCTTTTTTGTTTTATATGTTTAAATTCTTTTTCTCAAAAAGAATTATTATTAAGTGATGCTGTTTTAAAAAGATGGACTGACTTTTATCCTAAAAATTTATCCAACTTAGAGTGGCAAAAGTCACAAGATTTTTATAGTTACAAAAAAGATAATTGTTTGTTAATTTTTAACGATAAAAATAGTTTAATTGATCAAGTTTGTCTAGATGAATTAAAGACTTTAGGTTTATCTAATTTTCCAAATATTAAATGGGTTACAAACCATAGTTTTAAGTTCGAAAACAAAAATCAAATTTTTTTATTTAATACAAAAAGAGGTAGAAAGCCTGTATTATATTTAGAACATAATGAAAATGCTTTAAATAAAGATTATAATTTTAACAGAAATTTATTAGCATATACTTACGATAATAACTTATTTGTAGCTGATGCAGATACTAGTCAACAAATAAATAAAGAAGAAGAAGATATTATATATGGTCAGGTAGTCCATAGACATGAATTTGGAATTTATAAAGGAACGTTTTGGTCTCCAAATGGTAATAAATTAGCTTTTTATAAAAATAATCAGAAAAAAGTTGACAATTATCCATTATTAATTTCTTCAGATACAACTTCTAGGGTAAAAAATATAAAATATCCAATGTCTGGAGATTATAGTGAGTACGTCGAAATTGGCATTTATGATATTGATTCTAAAAAAACTATTTATTTGCAAACAGGTGATTCAAAAGATCATTATTTAACTAATATATGCTGGGGTCCATCTGAAAAATATATTTATGTTGCAATTTTAAATAGAGATCAGAATCATTTAAAATTAAATAAGTATGATGCAAGTTCAGGTTTATATTTAAAGACTATTTTAGAGGAAAAAGATGAAAAATATGTTCATCCTGTACATCCAATGATATTTTTAGATAATGAAAAGTTTTTATGGAGATCTGAAAAAGAGGGTTATGATCATTTATATTTATATAATAAGAAAGGGAAATTAATTAAAAAAGTAACACATGGTCAAATAGTAGTAAAAGATTATTTAGGTTTTAAAAATAATATAATCTACTTTTCAGCTTTTTCTGATGATGGCTTGGATGTTCATCTTTATAATTTTGATTTAAAAGAAAAAAATAAAAAAGCACAAAAAAATTTATCTTCTGAATTTCCTGGATATCACAAGTTTAAAATGAGTCCTACTGGTAATTTTTTTATTGATGAATTTTCTAATTTGAAACTTCCTAGAATAATTCAAATAATTAATGCAGAAGGGGAATTTATTTATAAATTATTGGATTCTAACAATCCTCTTTCAGATTTCAATATAGGTTTTACAGAGTTAATAAAAGTTTCTAATGAAAGTAATACTTTTCTTAACACTAGGCTTATTAAGCCTTATAATTTTGATAAAAATAAAAAGTACCCAGTATTAATATATGTATACAATGGTCCTCAAATTCAGTTGATTACTAATTCTTGGTTATCGAACACTCCTCTTTGGATGTATTATTTGGCAAATCAAGACTATCTAGTATTTACTATTGATGGAAGGGGATCAGAAAATAGAGGAAAAGAATTTGAGCAAGTTATATTTAAAAAATTAGGCGATATTGAGATGAAGGATCAAATAACAGGTTATAATTATTTAAAGTCTTTAGATTATGTTGATCCAAACAGAATTGCATTACATGGGTGGAGCTATGGTGGTTTTATGACAACAAACTTATTACTTAATTATCCAGATTTTTTTACTTGTGGTGTTGCGGGTGGCCCTGTGACAGATTGGTCTTTGTATGAGGTCATGTATACTGAAAGATATATGGAAACGCCAATTAAAAACCCTGACGGTTATCTTGCTACAAACTTAAACAATAAGGTTAAAAACTTAAATTCTGATTTATTGATGATACATGGATTAATAGATGATGTTGTAGTGGTTCAACACTCTTTACAATTTATTGAAAATTGCATAGAAAATAATATACCAATTGATTATTTTCTGTATCCTAGTCATCCGCATAATATTAGAGGTGAAGATAGATTGCATTTAATGGAAAAAGTGTTAAAATATATAATTGATAATAATGAGTAGATTATTCATTTTTTTTAGTTGTTGTGTATTTTTGAGTTGCACAAATAATAATCAAGAAGATTATTTTTTAAATTTTAACTGTGAATGGGATAATACAGATTTCTCCAATTTTCTAATTCAAAAAGATTGTGAATTAGAAAATATTACATATCAAAATCAAATTGCAGCTTTGATTGAAAATAAATGTATTGTTTGTCATTCACAATCTGGAAATAATCATGGAGTTAATCTATCTTCATATAATAGTATGTTAAATTATGATTTGTGTTATCAGATAGACAATAATCTAATGCCGCCAGTTGGTATGATTCCTTTAACTGAATGTGAAAAATTGCAATTTAAAAATTGGGTAGATAATGGATTGGCTGAATAAAGTATTTATTTTTTTGTTTTCATTTTCTTTGACTTACTCTCAAAGTAATTTAGAGAGTTTTTTAGAGCCAGTAGGAGATAATTATTTTACCACATCTACGTTTATGTCTACTAGAATTATAAACGGTCATTCTATTGAAATGTTTGCCCCAAGTGCATTAGATGTTAGAATTTCACATAGATTTGGGGCTTTAAACACTGGTTTTTATGAATTATTTGGTTTAGATCAAGCTACAATAAGGATGGGTTTGGAGTATGGTTTGTCAAATAGTATAATGATAGGAATAGGTCGAAGTAGTTATAAAAAAAACTATGATGGATTTTTTAAATATTCTATTTATAGACAAAATGGAAAACAAAATATACCATTTTCTTTGGTTTTTTTTAGCAGTGTTTCAATAGAAAGTTTAAGGAAAAATCAGGATAACTATCCTTTTTTGGGAAGAGTTTCATATTGTAATCAATTACTAGTTGCATCTAAATTAAATGATAAATTATCCATTCAATTGATGCCCACTTTTATACATCGTAATATGGTTCAATCACCTTATTTTTTTAATGACGTTTATTTGTTAGGTTCAGCTATAAAGTATAATGTTACTAAAAGCACATCTCTTAATGTTGAGTATTATTATAGAATTACTGAAAAGGATGGGGTTTTAATAAATCAAAATCAATTTTATAATTCCCTTTCAATTGGCCTAGATATAGAAACAGGTGGGCATGTATTCCAGTTACATATTACTAATTCATTACCTATGTATGAAGTTGGTTTTTTAACAGAAACAAATCAAAGTTGGGGAGAAGGAGGAATACATTTTGGATTTAATATAAGTAGAGAATTTACATTAAAATGAAAAAATATATACTATTAATTTTTATACCAATATTTTGCTTTAGTCAAAAATATAAAGTTTCGGAAGCCAAGACATCTTTTTTTTCTTATGCTCCTTTAGAAAACATAACTGCTTTTTCCGAAGATTTGCAAGGCATTATTGATATGAATTCAGGTGAGTTTTTTTTTCGTTTGCCTATCAAATCATTTACATTTAAAAGATCTTTGATGCAAACTCACTTCAATGATAAATATATGAATTCAGATAAATTTCCTCACTCAATTTTTAAAGGTCAGTCAGATAGTTTAGGGAATCAAATTGAAAAAGTTTTAAAAGAAATAAATAAAAGTTCATTAGAAAATGAACAAAACATTATTTCTAAACAATTATCAGAAGTTTTCAATCAAGGTATTTTTATTGAGGGGATATTAAGTATTCATGGTGAGGAAAAAAATATAAAAACAAAAGTTGTTATTACTTTAGAAGATGAAAGAATACATTTTTTTACTATGTTTTTCGTTGAAACAGATGATTTTAAAATTAAAATACCAAAGCTTTTAAAAGATAATATATCAGAAAAAATAGAAGTTAAAGTATCAGGCTTTCTAAATGAATTTAAAGAATAATAATTTGTTTAGTTTGGTGTCTTTCATCACTAATTAAATTAATAAAATAGATTCCTTTTGGTTGTTCACTTAAGTCTTCAATAATATTATAATTAGAAATTTCTTTCTCTTTAATAATTTGCCCAAGAGAGTTTATAATTTTATAATCCGTGATTGATTTATCTTTTAATTTTATGTTTATTTTTCCATTAGTTGGATTAGGATATATATAGTTTTTTTCATCAGAAAAATGATTAAGATTTAATCCATTTTCATTAAATATATTTACTTCGTCTATTATGATGTTATTTCCTCTGTAGTTAGTTGTGGTCATTTTCAATAATATTTCTTGACCTGAAAAGTCATTAAGTGCGATATTTTCTTGTCTCCAGTGGTCTTCTTCATATGGTATAAAATTTTCGGTTTCAACATCCCAAGTATTTAAATCATCTCCTCCTTTTTCATAAATTATATTTTCAAAAGATATTCCACAATCATTTGATATAAAAATTTGCAAAGTGTCTTGTTTTGAAGAATTGGTGTATTTTTGATATGATACTGAAAAACTCATTTGAATAGAATCTTCAGATAGATTTATAATTGGACTTATAATTTCATCTTTTTGTCCATCTCTTGGGTTATAGCCAAAAAGATTTACATATATTGAATTGTCACTATTTTCTAAGCCAATTGTTTCTACATTATCCCATGTTCTACTGAAATCAGTGTTTATAATATGCCAATCATCTAAATTAATTCCGGATTCAAAATTTTCACTGTATGGTAATTCAAATTTAGGTTTATGTTTAAATCTAATCATTCTTCTATTATTATGATAGTCTATTTCTTCAATAAAATTTAAAGGTTCAACAACAAAACATAACTCAACATCTCCATAATTGTAATTTTGTATTGTTGGTAGGTTTATTTCTACTTCTTCACCGGAGTTAATTATTACATCTGAAAATATTAATTCATCTTGTAATATTTCATTGTTGTAATATGAAAATTTGATTCCTTCAACTAATGAGTTACCATGGTTTTTAATATTAATTATAGGCTCAAAATAATTTTGACAAGATATTTTTTCAGGTGTATTTGATATATTGATTATTGAAATATCTTCAGTATTATTAGGTAATATTGGCTCATATATTTCTGCTAAGTAATTAAAGGCAGCTAGACCATTAATAATCCCCATTCCATAAATATTATCTTCCCCTGCTTCGCCTAAATCTACAGCTGTATAATATATTGCAGTTAAAATTTCCTCGCCACTTAAAAAGGGGAAAGCCTCTTTTAATAATAAAAAACAACCTGAAACATGCGGTGCAGCCATTGAAGTTCCTGATTTTACATCAAATCCATTTTCTCCAGAAGCTGATCTTACTGCTTGTCCTGGTGCTGACACTTCTGGGTATATTTCTAAGGAACCACCTTCACTAGGGCATTGTGTTGGACCTCTAGTAGAAAAAGTACTTATCATTAGATCTTCGGAATTGGCATTTATACTTCCGACACAAAATGTATTAACCAAATTGGAATTTATTCTTTGAGGAGCTTTTACTCCTGCGTTATTTGGTCCATCATTTCCAGCAGAAAAAATATTTCCTATGCCAGCCACTTCAATAACATTCATTAAATCAACTATATAGCCTTCACACTGTACTGTGTCAATTGGATTATACCATCTCCAAGAGTTATTAATTACATCAGGAACATCAAAAGATGTAGATAAATCTCCATCTGGGTTTAATGCCCATTCAAAAGAAGTTACCATATCAACTACTGGTGGTAATTCTTCAACAGTTGATGTTACAAAGTCATTAGCAATCCAATAACAATTAAAAGAACTTCCAATCGTGTCATTAGTTTCAGAGACTAATCCTCCAATTATACCCATAGTATGTGTTCCGTGATCATTTAAACCATTTGGAGTATCACTAAAATAACCGTCCCAACATTGTTCTATTGGATAAAAATTTCCAAAAAATCTATTTGAAAAAGCAGGATGAGTAGGCCAAACACCAGTATCATAATTAAATACTAAAGTTCCTTTTCCTGTATAGCCCATTTCCCACAGTGGGCGAACATTAATTGCTTCAATTCCTGGCTCAGTACTATTGCCACCTTGTATTTGAAGATGTGAAATACTTTCAGATTTAATAGGCTCTATTTTGCCTAGTTCTATATCTATATTGATGATGAGAATTCTTTAAAATTAAAGAACATAGACATTTCAAGCCCATGTATTTCTGTTTCATTTAAATATGGCTTTTCTCAAAACAATAATACAACAAATTTGTACCTAAATGACAGCAATAATTTTCATAATTTAATGCTTTGGCCTATTACTTTGGGTGGTGGATATCATTATATGAAATTAGAAGGTAGATATTTAGATAATTATGGAGAACAGAAGTTTTATAATACTCACACTGGAGGTTTATATGGAAATGATTACTCTGTTAATTATACTTTTGATTTAAACACTACTGAAACTTATTCAAAAATTTATATTGATATGAATATTAATAATATATATAACGATCCTGTTTATGATTTTAATTATTATGGATCTGCAATTATGAGTTCAGAAGAAGCGCAGTCAGTGATTCAAGTCAATATGTTAGAGGATGTTTTTTCAGTTTCAGGAAATTAAAAAAATTATATGAAAAAGTTTTTCATTTTTTTATTATTAATTATTTCTTGTCATCCAGAGGGGGATGATAATGATTTTGAAACAACACCATACTCACTAATTTACCCTTCAGATGTTTTTCCTACAATGTTAATACCAGAAGATAATTTACTTACACAAGAAGGTGTGTCATTAGGTAAAAAATTATTTTTTGATCCTATTTTAAGTAGTAATAATGCAATTTCATGTGCGTCTTGTCATATTCAAGCAAATTCTTTTTCAGATCCTAATCAATATAGTATAGGAGTTAATGGTGATTTTGGATTTAGAAATGCGTTTTCTTTAGTAAATATTGGTTGGAATAGTTTCTTTAATTGGGATGGGTCAGCTTCAAGTTTAGAACATCAGGTCTTTGAGCCAGTAACTAATCCTATTGAAATGGCTAATAATTGGGAAAAAGTAGAAAATGATTTAAATGCAAGTGGTGAATATAGAAATCTTTTTAAGCAAGCTTTTAATATTGATTGTATTGATTCAACTCATGTTGCTAAAGCAATTGCTCAGTTTGAAAGAACATTAATTTCATACAATTCTAGGTATGATAAATGGACAAGGGGAGAGGTTATGTTTACTAATGAAGAATTAGATGGTTTGAATATATTTACAACAGAGAGAGGAGATTGTTTTCATTGTCACGGAAACATAAATTTTATGGATAATTCTTTTCATAATAATGCATTAGATGAAAATTTTACAGATTTAGGTTTGTATGAAGTCACAGGCAATGAATTAGATAAAGGTTTATTTAAAACACCAACTTTAAGAAACGTTGAGTTTAGTGCTCCATATATGCATGATGGCAGGTTTAATACTTTAGAAGAAGTTATTGATCATTATAACTCTGGTGGTGTCTATTCACCTACAGTTGATCCGTTAATGAAATATGTAAATTCAAACCCATATGGTATTCCCGGTCAAACCGGTTTACTACTTACTCAACAGGAAAAAAATAATTTAAAAGCATTTTTATTAACTTTGTCTGATGAAAACTTCATACAAAATTCAAATTTCCAACCTTAATAATATTATATG
>CABYOB010000005.1 GCA_902520385.1 uncultured Bacteroidota bacterium | reverse complement strand
AAAAATGCACCGTGGGAGGGTGGATTTGTTTGGGATCGAGATTCTTCTGGTAATCATTGGGTTGGTGTTGCCTGTCAAGGAGATGGGGCAAGTATTTGGTGGCCAAACAATGATGTTTTATATGATAAAGCAGATAGTATTCGTGTTTCAGCAATTGTTCCAAAAAATTTAGAAGTAGTTTCAAATGGAAATTTAATTTTTTCGAAAGACACTACAATTAATAATTTGGAAAAAAAATATTTTGTTTGGAAAAATTCTCATCCAATTAACAATTATAATGTTTCTGTAAATATTGCTGATTACAAACATTTTTCTGATACTTTATTAGGAATTGATGGATTATTAGATATTGATTATTATGTTTTAAAAGAAAATTATAATAAAGCAATTGAACATTTTCGCCAAGTTAAGCCAATGCTTCACGTTTTTGAAAAAAAATTTGGAGCATTTCCTTTTTATTCAGATGGATATGCTTTAGTAGAAACCCCTTATCTAGGAATGGAGCATCAAACATGTATTGCTTATGGCAATCAATATAAAAAAGGTTATTTAGGTCGTTTTCCATCAGATATCGATTTTGATTTTATCATCATTCATGAAACGGCTCATGAATGGTGGGGGAATAATTTAAGTATGGGTAATATAAATGACATGTGGATACACGAAGCATTTGCTACTTACGCAGAAGCATTATATGTTGAGGAAATATATTCCTACGATGATATGTTAGTTTATTTGGATTATCAAAAGAAAAAAATAAAAAATAAACGCCCTATTAAGTCAGATTTTTTTTCATCAACTGATATGTATTACAAAGGTTCATGGATGTTGCACACATTAAGATCTAGCTTAAGAAATGACAGTCTTTGGGCTATTTTGATAAAAGGTTTACAGACAGAGTTTAAAAATAAGATTGTTAAAACTGATGATGTAATTCAATATATTCAAAGTTATTTTAATTATGATATGTCATTTTTTTTTCAGCAATATTTATTTACAGCTGAATTACCTATTTTTGAATACTTTTTTAGTAAAAAAAGAAATAAATATTTTTTAAATTTTAGGTGGAATGCGGTTCCAGGTTTTAATATGCCAATTTTAGCAAAGATAAATAATCTGGGTAATGACTGGTTGTATCCAGAGGTAAATTGGAAAAAAATAGAGATTAATAAGTTCAATAAATCTAATTTTAATATAGCCAACAATTTATTTTTATTAGACATAAAAAAAATAAAGTAGTTTATTTTTTTTTAATACTTTTTGTTTGAGTGCTATTTTTTGTTTAAAATTGCATTCCAATTATTTAATATAGATGGCTAAAAAAGGAAATAGAGTTCAAGTTATTTTGGAGTGCACAGAGCATAAAGATAGTGGTGTAAAAGGCACATCTAGGTATGTTACAACAAAAAATAAAAAAAACACACCTGATAGAATAGAGATAAAAAAGTATAATCCAATACTTAAAAAATATACTATTCATAAGGAAATAAAATAATTGTTATGGCAAAAAAAGTAGTAGCTACATTGCAAAAAAAAGGTGGTAAAGATTTTACCAAGGCAATTAAAATGATTCGCTCTGAAAAGAATGGTTTTTATAATTTTAAAGAAGAAATTATTCCCAAAGACCAGTTAAAAACTTTTTTCGAAAACAAATAAATAAAAAAACATCTTTTTTATATTTAGTTATAATCTATAATTTTAGTTATGCCTATTTTTAAAAAAATCAAGGAATTTTTTACCAAAAAAAAACAAGATAAAGAAGAAAATCTTTTAGAAAAAGATTTAATTGACCCAAAAAAAGAAATTAAAAAAGATTTAAATCTTGAACCGAAAATTAAATCGGAATCAGAGCCAGAGTCGAAACCAGAGCCAGAGTCGGAATCAAAGCCTGAACCAGAGCTGGAATCAGAACCAGAGCTAGAATCAGAGCCAGAGCTAGAATCAGAGCTAAATCCAGAGCCAGAGCCAGAGACGGAATCAGAACCAGAACCGGAATCAGAACCAGAACCGGAATCAGAGCCAGAGTCGTAACCAGAGCCAGAGTCGGAATCAAAGCCTGAACCAGAGCTGGAATCAGAACCAGAGCCAGAGTCGGAATCAAAGCCTGAACCAGAGCTGGAATCAGAACCAGAGCTAGAATCAGAGCCAGAGCTAGAATCAGAGCTAAATCCAGAGCCAGAGCCAGAGACGGAATCAGAACCAGAACCGGAATCAGAACCAGAACCGGAATCAGAGCCAGAGTCGAAACCAGAGCTAGAGTCGGAATCAAAGCCTGAACCAGAGCTGGAATCAGAACCAGAGCCAGAGTCGGAATCAAAGCCTGAACCAGAGCTGGAATCAGAACCAGAGTCGGAACCAGAGCCGGAACCAGAGCTAGAATTAGAGCCAGAGCTAAAATCAGAGCCAGAGCTAGAACCAGAGCCGGAGTCATCAAAATTTTCAGATTTTTTCGAAACTTTTTCTCCTCCTAAAAAAGAAAAATTAGATAAGGCAATTTCTAAAACTAGAGATGGTTTTTGGGGTAAAATAAATAGATTTTTTTCTAGTAAAAATAAAATAGATATTACTGTTTTAGAGGATCTCGAAGAATTACTTATTTCTTGTGACATAGGAGTTTCAACTACAATTAAAATAATTGACTCAGTAGAATCTTATGTTCAAAAGAACTCTTATATGAATAATGAAGAGTTAAGAAGTATTTTAAAAAATGAAATAATCAATCTTGTTTCTATAGGAAATGAAAACAATAATTCATTAAAAAAATCAGACAATAATCCCTATGTTATTATGTTTGTGGGTGTTAATGGTGTTGGTAAAACTACTACTATAGGTAAATTGGCTAATATATTAAATAAAGAAGGGAAAAAAGTTATAATTGGTGCGGCTGACACATTTAGAGCAGCTGCAATTGAACAACTATCATCCTGGGCTAATAGAGTAAATGTTCCTATTGTGAAACAAAAAATAGGTTCTGATCCAGCTTCAGTTGTTTTTGACACTATTCAATCTGCTTTATCTCAAAAATCAGATTATGTCTTAATAGATACTGCAGGGAGATTACATAATAAAGTTAATTTAATGAATGAATTACTAAAAATTAAAAATGTTTGTAATAAATTAATTCCTAATTCTCCCCACGAATTAGTTTTAGCTTTAGATGCTTCTACTGGTCAAAATGCCTTAGAACAAGCCAAAAGATTTTTAGATGTTATTGATGTAAATTATTTGGCTCTCACTAAACTTGATGGTACTGCAAAAGGTGGTGTAGTTATAGGTATATGTGACCAACTTAGTATTCCAATTAAATATATTGGAGTTGGTGAATCTATTGATGATTTACAATTATTTGATAAGAAACAATTTGTAGAATCTTTACTTGTAGAAAAATAATGATTTTAAAAGAAATAATAGATTTTAAAAAAATTAATTTTTTCTCTAAACTTGTTAATGATTACAATTCTAAGGAAAAAAAATTAAAACCATTTATTTCTTCATTCCCTTCAGAAGAGACTATTATTAAACAAATAAAAAAAAGAAAATTATCTAGGGATGTAAGATTTGATTTAGTTTCAGTATTTAAAAAGCAATATCAGAATACAAATTTTTTAAATTCTAATCTTGATAGGATTAATAATAATATAGAAAATTTATTATCTGATAAAACATATACAATTACAACTGGTCATCAAATATGTTTATTTGCTAATCCACTTTTCTTAATTTATAAAATTATAAATATTATAAATCTATCGTCTAGGATTTCTAAGGTTTCAAAAAAAAATATTGTACCTATTTTTTGGCTAGCCTCCGAGGATCATGATTTTGAAGAAATAAAGAGTTTAAATTTATTTTCTAGACAACATGATTGGAGTAAAAAACATGATAATTCTGACGTTGGTTCTATTAGTACAAAAAATATAGATTTATTTATTGATGATATTTTTAGTTCTTTTGAAGATTATCCTTACAAAAAGGATTTGAAAAAATTATTGATTGAAACATATACAAAAAATGATACTTTGTCAAAAGGTATTAGGTCTTTATTGACATTTTTTTTTGCAAAGCATGGTCTTTTAATTCTTGATGCAAATGATTCTGTTTTAAAAAAACATTTTAAATCTATTTTAAAGTTAGAGATTAAAGATCAAACTTCATTTGATTTAGTCTCTAGTCAAACAAAAGAATTATCTAAAGACTATAAAACAATTGTTAAACCTAGAGAGTTAAATTTGTTTTATTTAAAAGGAAATAATAGAGTAAGAATTGTAAAAAAAAATAAAAAATACCAATTAGTTAATAATCAAAAAGAATGGTCTCAAAAGCAAATATTAGATGAAATAGAGGGTTTTCCTGAAAGATTTAGTCCAAATGTTATTTTAAGAACTTTATATCAAGAAAAAATATTACCAAATATTGCTTATGTTGGTGGCCCAACGGAAATTTCTTATTGGTTGCAATTAAAATCTCTATTTTCTAAATTAAAATTAGAATTTCCAATTTTAGTTATGAGGTCATTTGTGTTAAATGTTAATTATGATCATTATAAATTTCTTAAAAAAAATAAAGTAGAATCAATTGAGCTGTTTTTTCCGATTGAACAATTTTTATCAAGATCACTTTATAAAAAATCAAAAATTAATTTAATTCAAGAATTGAATGAGTTTAGTTCTTTGTTCAATTCTATAGATAAAAAAACAAAAAAAATTGATAATTCTTTAAACATACATTCTTTGTCTATTTGTAAAAAAATTGAAAAAGATTTACAAAAATTAGAAAAGAAAATAATTAAATATCAAAAAAAGGACCATACTTCTTATGTCCAAATTTTATCACAAATACATTCTAGTTTTTACTTCAAAAATAATATTCAAGAAAGAAGTAGCTCTTTTTTTTATTATTATTTAAAACATGGGGATAAGTTTTTTGACATACTTATTAAAAAATTAAATTGTTTAGAAAGTGGTTATATTATTTTAAAAGGATTTTAATTAATACTACATTTAGTATATGGAAAAAATTGTAATTGTTGATTTTGGCTCTCAATATACACAACTTATTGCTAGAAGAATTAGAGAATTATCTGTTTTCTCAGAAATTATTCCTTTCTCTAGTTTTTCAGATATTGATTCTCAAACTAAGGGAGTTATATTATCTGGTGGTCCATGTTCAGTTACTGATCCTAATTCTCCTAAAATAAACACTTTAAAAATTAGAAAAAAGGTTCCTGTTTTAGGTCTTTGCTATGGCGCTCAATTGTTAGCAGATCAAGAAAATGGCGAGATTTTGAAATCTGAAATTAGAGAATACGGTAGAGCAAAATTAAATTTTGTTGATGGTTTTTCTTTAATGAGTGATGTTAATTTAAACTCACAAGTTTGGATGTCTCATGGAGATACAATTTCAAGTATTTCTAGTAAATCCAAAGTGATTGCAAGTACTGAAGACGTGAAAATAGCTGGTTTTTCTCTTAATAATGAAAACACATTTGGTCTTCAATTCCATCCTGAGGTTTATCATACTACTGATGGGGTAAAAATATTAGATAATTTTTTAACTAAAATTTGTAAATGCGTAAAGTCATGGAATATGGATTCATTTATTAATAAATCTATCCTTGATATTAAGACTAAGGTTGGTGATGATAAAGTTCTGTTAGGTTTGTCAGGCGGAGTTGACTCTAGTGTTGCAGCACTTTTGTTAAATAAGGCAATTGGTGACAATTTATTTTGTTTTTTCATTAATAATGGTCTTTTAAGGAAAAATGAATTTAATGACGTTTTAAATTCATATAAATCTATAGGGTTAAATATTCAAGGAATAGATTCTAAAAAAAATTTTATAGATGCATTAAGTGGAGTTTCAGATCCAGAATTAAAAAGAAAAATTATTGGAAATAAATTTGTAGAGATTTTTGAACAAGAAGCTAAGAAAATTGGTGGAGTAAAATGGCTTGGTCAAGGAACAGTTTATCCTGATGTCATTGAGTCTATTTCTGCAACTGGCGGTCCTTCAGCTAAAATTAAATCACATCACAATGTTGGTGGATTACCAGAGAAAATGGATTTAAAAGTTATTGAGCCATTAAGAGAAATTTTTAAAGATGAAGTAAGAAAAGTTGGGGCAAATTTGGGATTAGCTAAAGGAATTCTTGACAGACATCCTTTTCCTGGACCTGGACTTGCAATAAGAATTATTGGAGAAGTAAATAGAAAAAATTTGGAAATTTTGAGAGAAGTTGATCATATTTTCATCAAATCTTTAATTGACTATAAGCTTTACAATGACGTATGGCAAGCTGGTGCAATGTTCCTCCCTATTAAAACTGTCGGTGTTATGGGAGATGAGAGAACATATGAAAATGTAGTTTCATTAAGAGCCGTAACTTCAACTGACGGCATGACTGCTGATTGGGCTCATCTTCCAGCTAATTTTTTATCTACTGTTTCCAATAAAATAATTAATAAAGTTAAAGGAGTTAATAGGGTGGTCTACGATATTAGCTCAAAACCCCCAGCTACCATTGAGTGGGAATAATTAAAGTCTATGAAACATTTCTTATTATTTTTAACTTTTCCATTCTTTATTTTTTCTCAAAAACAAGAAATTAAAACTAGTAGTGATTTTATTATTCATTATATTTCAGATGATGACACATATCATAGTTTAAAATTAAAATATGGAATATCAAAAAGAAAAATTATTAAATTAAATCCAGAATTAAAAAAATGTAAGTTTCTAAGTGATTGTCCTGAAGTATTAGAAATTAAAATTTTCATTAAAGATCAGAATCTGTTTGTTAATAATCTTGTAGGCGATACAATTTCAAACATAGATTCTTTATTTCTTAAGGAAGATTTAAATGACTTTTCTGTTGTTCCTGATTTAATTTTAAATTCATTGAATGATACTTTAATTTCCGAAAGAAAAGATACAATTGTTAATATTTCTATTCTACTTCCTTTTTTTTCAAATTCAACTGACTCAATTATATCTAGCTACCCTTTCGATAAAATAAAAAAAACAAACTTTCATAGAGAATCTAGAATTTCTTTAGATTTTTACTCTGGTTTATTATTTTCTTTTAATGAGTTTTTTGATGACACTAATCTAAAATTAAACCTTAATGTTTTTGATACTTATCATAGTATTGATACTTTAAAAAACATGTTAACTTATAATGATTTAAATTCAATGGACATTATTTTCGGACCGTTATATCAAGAAAATTTTGATTTTATATCCAATAAAATTACAAATTCAAATATCACCTTAGTTTCTCCTCTTCAATCTAACTCAATAAATAAGGACTATAATCAAAATAAAATATTTTTTTTTGAATCTGATAGAGTTGAAAAAATATCATACACTGCTAATTATATCTATAATAGATTTATTAAAGAGTTGAGTTCCAATAGTGTTTCTATTTTTTTAAAAGAAGATGAAAAAAAAGAAAGGAAAATAATTTCTGATCATTTGAAAGAGTGGAAAAGTAATGTGGTTTATTATGAAATTGACACACCAACTATTTCTGAATTCATGACTGATGAGGAAATCAACTCACTTTCTGGTATTTTTTTCATACCATCCAATGATCCTGTTTTTGTTTCTGATATTATTTCTAGGCTTCATGCTTTAAAAGATGGTTCTATGGTTGTTTTTTGCAGTGATGATATTTTAGATTTTTCATTAATTCCTCACTCAGAATTATATGATTTGAATGTGCGTTTTTTTAGTGAAAGTAAACCTTTTTTTGATAAAAGTGATTTTATAAAATCTTTTTATGAATATTTTTCAATTCATCCGCAAAACAAGTATGTTTACCAGGGTTATAAATGTGGGCTGTATTTTTTAAATAATTTTTTTGGTAATTTAATTTCTTCAGAAAAAAGTCTTTTTGGAACTTATTATAATTTTGTATTAAAAGAAAATAATATATATAGAAATGAAGCATTTAAATTGTGGAAATATGAAAAGCATAGTATAGTTGAAATGTTAGAAACTAACGAAAATCAATAATTTCCCAAGTATTATATTTTTCTTTTAATGATTTAATGTTAAAGTTTTCGTATAAGAAAAGTTCTTTAAAATTATTTTCAAATTCATCTTTTTCGTAAAAGATAATTTCTTGTTTTTTTTCATTATCATTAAGTTTTTTGTTTTTTTCACTTGATATTTTATATAAAACTTTATCCTCTTTATTGTTTAAAGGATATTTTATTTCAAGCTCTATATTTAAATTTAATTTTTCAATTTTTCCAGAGACGAAGTATCCGTTGTTTTGTTTATTTTTTTTAATATCCTCAATATGAAATTCTTTAATAAATTTTGAATAAAAAAAACATTTTTCTTTTTCTTTTTCTGTTAAAGAATATATTTCTAATTCTTCATGTTTATGATCTAGTTTTAATATAATTTCACCATTACTTTTTATTTCATTTTTATAATTTTTTTGTACAAACTCAAAATAAAGTTGATTTTTTTTTTTTATAATTTTCATTTCATAATCAAATTCTTTTTTTGTTTGTATTGAAAATGGATTTTCACAAAATTTAGAATTAAGATAATCCAATACAATTTTTTTTTCTTTTTTTATTTCTTTTTTTTGAGAATAAGAAAATAAAGTAGAGAAAATAAAAATTAATATTATTTTAAACATTTTTCATTTTTTTTAATAAATCTATTAATTCCTCTTCTGATTTAATTAAAACTTCTCTGGATCTACTGCCATCAGATTTACCAACTATACCTACCATTTCAAGTTCATCCATGATTCTTCCTGCTCTGTTATAACCTAATTTCATTTTTCTTTGTAACATAGATGTAGAGCCTTGTTGTTGTATAACTACTAGCCTTGCAGCATCTTCAAAAAACTCATCTTTTTCACCCCCTGTATTTGAAATGCTTTTTTTGTCATTTGAATTAGAATATTCAGGGAGATCGTATCTTTTTGGATACACCTTTTGTTCTTCAATAAATGATGTGATTTTTTCTACTTCTGGCGTGTCTATAAATGCACATTGTATTCTTAATAAATCATTTCCTGTAGAAATTAACATATCACCTCTTCCAATTAGTTGATTAGCCCCGCTAGTATCTAAAATAGTTTTACTGTCTATACTTTGAGAAACTCTAAATGCAATTCTTACAGGAAAGTTTGCTTTTATTGTGCCAGTGATGATATTCGTAGTAGGTCTTTGAGTAGCTATTATTAGATGGATGCCAATTGCTCTTGCTAGTTGAGCTAATCTAGCTAACGGAATTTCTATTTCTTTGCCTGCAGTCATAATTAAGTCAGCAAACTCATCAATTACTAAAATTATATATGGTAAATACTTGTGTCCATTTTTTGGATTTAATTTACGTGATTTGAATTTCTCATTATATTCTATTATGTTTCTAACACTTGCGGATTTTAAAAGATCATATCTATTGTCCATTTCAAGGCATAAGGCTTTTAGTGTAGTAATTACTTCTTTAGTATTAGTAATAATTGCATCATCATTATTTGGTAGTTTAGCTAGAAAGTGTTTTTCAATTTTATTGTATAAAGTTAATTCTACTTTTTTTGGATCTATTAATACAAATTTTACTTCTGATGGATGCTTCTTAAATAATATAGAACAAATAATAGCATTTAAACCAACAGATTTTCCCTGCCCTGTTGCACCAGCCATTAATAAATGAGGCATTTTAGCTAGATCTGCAATAAATGTTTCATTAGAAATAGTCTTTCCAATAGCAATTGGAAGTTCAAATGAGTTTTTTTGAAATTTATCTGATGAAATAACAGATTTCATTGATACTATACTTGGATTTTGATTTGGCACCTCTATACCTACAGTTCCTTTTCCAGGTAATGGAGCAATAATTCTAACTCCAGTTGCTTTAATTCTTAAGGCAATATCGTCTTCTAGATTTTTTATTTTGGATATTTTTATGCCTTCTTTAGGTACTATTTCATATAGTGTAATTGTTGGCCCAACCTCAGCATTCATTGCAGTAATTTCAATTTTAAAATGCAAAAGAGTTTCTATTATTATTTTTTTATTTTGCTCTAATTCATTTTCATTTATTACTATTTCATTATCATATTGCTTTAGAACTTCTAAAGTTGGAAAGATATAATTTTTTAATTCTAATCTGGGGTCAAAACTTTGAATAGATTCAGTTGTTATCTTTTCATCTTTGACTTTTTTAATTTCAAGTCTTGGTTCATTAATTTTATTTATGTGGGATTCGTCAGATTTTTTAACTTCAATTTTTTCTGAAATATTTTTTTTGGTTTGATTATTTATTATTTCATTTTTATTTTTATTGTTTTTTTTAAAAGAAAATAATCGATTATTTATTTTAAAATGGGAAATTTTAAAAGTAGAAACAGCCCATATAATAAACCAAGCAGTTAAAATCATAATAACTCCTAAATTTCCAATTAATGTATTTAGGTTTTCATTAATGTTTTGACCAATTATACCTCCGGCTCCTTTTGGTTCTAGTTGTAAATTCAGCATGCCTAAAAAAATCATTCCCCATATAATCAACAACGTACTTTTTTGAAAGAAGTAATAAAAATTAAATTTTAAATTGAATATTAATTTTATTGATGCAGAAAATAAAATTACGACGATACCATAAGCATTAATACCTAAATTTGATATAAAAAAATATGATAAGTAAGATCCAATCCATCCAAGTAGGTTTTTTGCTTGAGTTGAATAGTCCCAGCCTGATTGAAGTTGATCATAATCTGCTTTCCAATTTAACCAAAATGAATTGAATGATATAATTAAAAAAATAGAGATTAAAAGTAATATTAAACCAAGTATGATTTTCTTTTGTCCTTGCGCATTACTTAATTTTAGTTTTAATTGTTTAGTCATCTAATTCCAAAAATTTTTTTCTTTATTTAAAAAACGTTTAATTCCTAATAGACAATCAGTATTTTTTCTTGATCTCGCATTTATTTCACATGCTAAATTCATTTTTTTTTCAAATTCAAAAAAATTATAAAGCATGTTTTTTGTTTCGGAAACAGATTGGGGTGAGGAATTTTTTAAAAATCTTTTAATATATAATTCTACTTCTTTGTCAACTTTTTCTGATTTAACATTATAGTTGATAAGATTTATTTTATGTGCTTTTTTAGAATCTAATATTTCGCCAGTTAAGAGTAACTCTTTACTTATAAAATCATTTACTCTTTTTGAAAGAAATGTACTAACTAAAGCGGGAACAAAACCAATTTTAACTTCTGAATACCCAAATTTTGCTTTTTCAGTCCCGAAAATAACATCACATGCAGTTGCTAGCCCACATCCACCAGCAATAGCTGCTCCATTCACTTTAGCAATAACTAGTTTTTTAATTGATAATATTTTCTTAAAAAGTGCCATTAAGTTTTTAGAGTCTTTTAAATTTTTTTCATAAGAATTATTTTGCATTTCTTTTAATTCTTTTAAATCAGCTCCAGCACAAAATATTTTTGATGAAGATTCTAAAATGATAACTCTACATAATTTATTTTTAGATAAATTCTCAAAAGCATTTATTAGCTCTGTAATTAAATTTTGATTTAAAGCATTGCCATTTTCTGCACAGTTAAGAATAATTGAGAAGACATATTTATCTTTATTTTTAATTAATATACTTTTATTTGACATTTTGATATAATGTATATAATTATATAAATCTAGTTATTTTATTTTATCTAATGTGCTGTTAGTTTTCTTTAATAACCTTTTTGTATAACTTTGAGTCTTTTAAATTATTTTATGTTTTGAAATTTTCTATTAAAAATGAATTTAACACCTTAAATAAGGTTATTTTAGGAATCGCCAATGATTTAGGAGGAATTCCTTTAATTCAAGATGTTTATGATCCTCAAACAAGGAAACATGTATTACAAAATACATTTCCTGAGGAGGATCAATTGATTTCAGAATTAAATGCATTTAAAAAAATTTTAGAAAAGTATGATGTAGATGTTTTAAGGCCAAAAAACTTGAAATCAATTAATCAAGTTTTTACAAGAGATATTGGTTTTGTAATTGATGATGTTTTTTTTGTATCAAATATCATAAAAGATAGAGAAAGGGAAATAGAAGGGATTAATCATATTTTATCTTATTTTGATAAATCAAAAGTTGTCTTTTTACCAAATGATATCAGAGTAGAGGGTGGTGACGTAATTATATATAATGATTATATTTTTATTGGTATTTGTAGTGATTATGATTTTGCCACAAAGAAAGTTGGAAGAACAAATAAGAAGTCTGTTGATTTTTTTAAAAAGTTTTTTCCTAACAAAAAGGTATATGGTTTTGAATTAAAAAAATCAGACACTTCTATTGAAGATAATTGTTTACATTTAGATTGTTGTTTTCAGACATTAGGTCTTGGTCATATTTTGATTTGTTACGATTCATTTAGTAAAAGAAAAGACATTGATTTAGTTAATAAATTATTCTCAAAGAAAAATATAATAGAGATATCTAATGAGCAAATGGTTCATTTGAATACAAATCTGTTTTCCATCTCTAAAAATATAGTGGTCTCAAATAAAAATTTTAAAATTTTAAATAATATTTTGTTAAAATTAGGATATATAGTAGAAGAAGTTGAATATTCTAGTATTGCTAAAATGGGAGGTCTTTTTAGATGTTCAACTTTACCTTTAAAAAGAATATGAAGCAGTCTACATCAAATTTATTTCTTATAAGGCCTTATAAATTTTTCGGCAACCCAGAGACTTCAATAAATAATTATTTTCAGGGGGATGGTTTGGGTAATAATAATTATAGTATAAATCAAAAAGCTTTGGTGGAATTCGATAATTTTTTCAATGTTTTAAAAAACAACAACATAAATGTCTTTTTATTTAATGATACTCCTTATCCTATTACCCCTGATTCTATTTTTCCAAATAATTGGATTTCAACATATCAAGATGGTAAGATTTTTATTCACTCTATGTTTGCAAAAAATAGAAGGCTTGAAAGAAGAAGTGATATAATTGCTTTTTTAAAGGAAAATTTTTCTTTTTCTCAGATTTTTAATGATGCTGAATTCAATGAAAAAAATAATAATTTTTTAGAGGGAACTGGTAGTATGGTTTTAGATAGAGTGAATCAAATAGTTTATGCTGCGTTATCTGAAAGAACATGTCAAGATTTATTAAATGAATTTTGTAAAAAAATAAATTTCCAACCTATAGTATTTACTGCTTACCTGAATTATAATCATAGAAAAGTTATTTACCACACTAATGTAATGATGAGTATTTGTGAAAATTTTGCTATAGTGTGTTTTGAGTCTGTTGCTAGCAAGAATGAACAAAATAAAATTATTGACTCTCTAGATAGGACAAAAAAAAAAATTATTACAATTTCTTTAGATCAAGTAAATAATTTTTGTGGTAATGTTTTGGAGGTTAAAAATAATAAAGATGAAAATATTCTGATAATGAGTTCTAGGGCTTTTAATTGTTTTTCAAAAAATCAGAAAAAAATTATAAATAGCTTTTGTAAAATTGTACATTCACCGTTAGACACTATTGAAAAATACGGAGGGGGAGGGGCTAGATGCATGTTGGCGGAAATTTTCTTAAATAAAATGTAATGACAATAGATTTTTTAAATAAAAAAATAGAAAAATCAATTAATGATTTATATAATGTGGATATTCCTTCTAATTTTTGTCAAATTATTAAAACAAAATCAGATTTTGAAGGTGACTTTACGTTAATAATTTTCCCTTTTTTATCTTTTTCTAAGACAGATTTATTAACTACAGCTAATGAAATAGCAAATATTTTAAAAGATTTTGATGAGATTGATTCTTTTAATATTGTTAAAGGGTTTTTAAATTTGAATTTATCAGATGGATTTTTATCAAATCTTTTTAAAACGGCTGTAGAATCTAAAAATTATGGTTTTTTGTCATCTAAAAGTAATTCTGAAACTACATTAGTTGAATTTTCATCACCAAACACAAATAAACCTCTTCATTTAGGTCATATTAGAAATAATTTAATTGGATTTGCTATTTCCAATATTTTTAAGGCTTGTGGTCATAATGTAAAAATGGTGCAAGTTATTAATGACAGAGGAATTCATATATGTAAGAGTATGTTAGCATGGCTTAAATATGGAAATGGTAAAACGCCCGCTTCTGAAAAAGTAAAAGGTGATTTTTTTGTTGGTCAGTATTATATTTTATTTGAAAAGAAATTAAAGGAGGAAATAAATAAAATAGGTGATAAAAATATAATTCCAAATATTTTAATTGAAGCTCAAGAGATGTTGGTTAAATGGGAAAATAAGGACCCTAAAATTATTAAATTATGGAATATGATGAATAATTGGGTTTATGAAGGAATGGATATAACATATAAAAAATTAGGGATTGTTTTTGATAAAAATTATTATGAAAGTGATACTTATTTAGATGGAAAGCGTATAGTAAATGAATTTCTAGATAAAAATATTTTTTTTAGTAAGGAAGATAACTCTGTTTGGGTTGATTTGAGTAAATATAATTTAGATGAAAAATTATTATTAAGATCTGATGGTACAGCAGTATATATGACTCAAGATATAGGTACAGCTTTTTCTAGGTATAAAGATTTTAACTTTGACAATATGATATATGTTACTGGTAATGAGCAAAATTATCACTTTCAGACGTTATTTAAAATTTTAGAAAAATTAAGTTGTCAATGGGCTAAGAAATGTTTCCATTTATCATACGGTATGGTTGATTTGCCTACTGGTAAAATGAAATCTAGAGAGGGCACTGTTGTTGATGCTGATGATTTAATTGATAAAATGAGAAATGAATCTTTTAACTTAATTAAAAAATCTAATAAATTCGATGATTTTAATGATGAGGAAATTAAAGATTTGTCAAATATAGTAGGAGATGGGGCATTAAAGTATTTTATTTTAAAAGTTGACTCTAAAAAAAGCATAATGTTTAATCCAGAGGATTCAATTGACTTTAATGGTAATACAGCTCCTTTTATTCAGTATACTTATGCAAGAATAAACTCTGTTTTAAGTAAAAAGAAGGATTTTAAAAATTGTTATAATTCATTTGAAGAAATGGGTAGTGTAGAAAAGGCTTTAATTAAGATTATTATTGAATTTCCTAATTGTATAAAACAATGTAAAGAATCTTTAAATCCTGCATTTCTTGCAAATTATATTTACCATTTAGCTAAAACATATAATAAATTTTATCAAAAAGTTCCTATTTTAGATGGTTCAAGAAATGAAAATTTTAGATTAACAATATCAAAAAAAGTAAGTTTGGTTATAAAAAATGGAATGAGATTGTTGGGTATTGATGTTCCAAATAGAATGTAAAAATTAATTATGTTTCAAAATTTAACAGAAAAACTAGAAAAATCTTTTAAAATACTAAAAGGGCATGGTAGAATTAATGAAATTAATGTTGCTCAAACTTTAAAAGAAATAAGGAGAGCTTTGATTGATTCTGATGTGGCCTATAAAACCGCAAAAGATTTTATAGATAAGGTTAAGAATAAAGCAATGGGCCAGGAGGTGTTAACAGCTTTGCAGCCCGGGCAGTTGATGGTTAAGATTGTTAAAGATGAATTAACATCACTAATGGGCGATAAGGCTTCAGATTTAAATTTAAATAATAATTTTTCTATTGTTTTACTTGCTGGTCTTCAAGGATCTGGTAAAACTACTTTTTCAGCTAAACTTGCGAATTATCTTCAAAAGAAGAAAAAATTCAAGCCATTATTAGTTGCTTGTGATGTTTATAGACCAGCAGCAATTGATCAATTAGAATTTATTGCTAATCAAATTAATGTTGATGTTTATAAAAATTTAAATCAAAAAGACCCAGTAATTATCTCTAAAGAGGGAATTGATTTTGCAAAGAAAAACGGAAAAAATTTAGTTATTATTGATACTGCTGGCCGACTATCTATTGATGAGAAAATGATGAATGAAATACACTCTATAAAGAATGTTGCTAAACCAGATGAAATTTTATTTGTAGTAGACTCTATGACTGGTCAGGATGCAGTAAAAACTGCTAAAGCTTTTAATGACAATTTAGACTTTAGTGGTGTTGTTTTAACAAAATTAGATGGTGATTCTAGAGGTGGTGCTGCTCTTACAATCAAATATGAAGTTAAAAAACCAATTAAATTTATAGGTACTGGAGAAAAATTAGATGCTATTGATTTATTTCATCCAGATAGGATGGCAAATAGAATCTTAGGAATGGGAGATGTTGTTTCTTTAGTTGAAAAGGTTCAAGAACAATTTGACGAAAAGGAAGCTGCAAAAATGGAGCAAAAAATCTTAAAAAATAGATTTACATTTAATGATTTTTTGAAACAGATTAAGCAAATAAAAAAAATGGGTAATTTAAAAGATTTATTGGGTATGATGCCGGGTGTAGGAAAGATGATTAGAAATGTTGATATAGATGATGATGCTTTTAAAGTTGTAGAAACTATTATATATTCAATGACTGAGGAAGAAAGAAATAACCCTAAATTAATTAATTCATCTAGAGTAAATAGAATTGCTAAAGGAAGTGGAACTAGTGTTCAAGAGGTTAACAAACTCATGAAGCAATTTAATCAAATGGGAAAAATGATGAAAATGTTAAAGGGTGGAGGGTTAGATAACTTAATGAAAGGAATGGGGCAAAGTCCTGGGCAAATGCCAAATTTTAAATAATATAAAATGATTTTGTTAGACGGAAAATCTTTGTCAAAAAAAATAAGATTACACTTGCATAGTCAAGTGAAAAAAATAATTTCTTTAAAAAAAAGAAAACCTCATTTAGTGGCCATATTAGTTGGTAATAATCCAGCCTCAAAAACTTATGTAACATCAAAACAAAAAGCGTGTAATGAAATAGGGTTTGATTCGACCATTATTCATCTTGATGAAAATATTTCTCAAGATGAATTAATTAAAAAAATATTAAAAATAAATTTAGATTCTAATATTGATGGGTTAATTGTTCAACTTCCTTTACCTAATCATATAGATGAATTTTTAATAACTAAATCTATTTCTGATAAGAAAGATGTTGATGGTTTTCACCCTGTTAATTTAGGGAAAATGATGCTTGGTGCTCCTTCTTTTTTACCTGCTACCCCTTTTGGTATTATTAAATTAATTGAAGAATATGAAATTGATACAGTTGGGAAAAATTGTTTGGTCATAGGCAGAAGCAATATAGTAGGAAGACCAATAAGTATTTTAATGTCTAGAAATGCTAAATTTGCCAATGCAACAGTTACTGTAGCTCATAGTCGCACAAAAGATATTAAAAACTTAACTTTGAATGCAGATATTATAATTATTGCTTTAGGAAAAGAGAATTTTTTAAAAGCTGATATGGTTAAGGAAGGTGTGGTTATAATAGATGTTGGTATAAATAGAATCAAGTCTAAAGAACATAAAAGTGGATGGCGTTTAGTTGGAGATGTTGATTTTAATTCTGTCAAGCAAAAAGCATCTTTTATAACTCCTGTTCCAGGTGGTGTTGGTCCTATGACTATTGTGTCGTTATTACAAAATACTTTTCTTGCTTATAAGCAGAAAATAAATAAAATATAAAATTATGAAGAATTTTTTTGCGTTTATATTATTGATTAGTCTCTTGTCTTTTTCTCAAGATGCAGGTCAAATTACTGTAAAAGGTAAAATGATAAAAGCTAAATCAGGAAAGTTATATTTATATGAGATTATTGGAAAAGAAACCTATGTTTTAGATAGTACAATAGTTAATTCTGGCACTTTCCAATTTAAGCCTAAAAACTATATAAAAGGATTTTACAAATTAACATTTAATAATGAAACTAATGGTGTTGAAATTGTTTTAAATCCTAATGAAGGAAGTGTTTTTAATATAACTTTTAATGAATATAGATTATCTAGAAATTATAGTGTTTTAAATTCTAGCGATAATACGGCTAAAAAATTACACAATGATAAAAAATCAGCAATTGACAGAATGATCAATCAAGTTAAAAGGGACGCAACAAAAAGTGTTGAAATGAGAAGGTCAGAGGTAAAGAAGTTAAATAATGAAATGGAAATTTTTTCCTTAAAATTATCGAAAGATTATCCTGGTACCTATACTTCCATGGTTTTAGCTAAAACTAAACCCGTTAATATGCATAACCCTAATTTGTTTTTTGATGATATTAACTTTAACGACGAAAGTATTATTAGGAGTAGTTTAATACCTAATAGAATTCAACAATATATGGTTTCACATGTTAAATATGATCCTAAAAATAATAAGTATGCTTTTTATGATGCTGTAGATTTCATTATGGATAAAGCTAAAGTAAATGAAAAAGTTGCAGAATTTTGTATGTATAATATGTTAGATGGATTTTATAATACGGGGGTTACTTCTAGTGACTCTATGTGGATAGAATTAAGTAACTATATAATTGATGAATATTTTTTTGGTGATGCATGTGGTGAGATAGAAGTAAGTGATTTAATGAAAGAAAGAGCTTCAAAATTTAAAGATTTACAAAAGGGCAATACACCACCTGATTTTACTATTAAAGACTTGTATAATAAATCTATAAATTTAAAGTCTATATGTGCTAAAAATAAATATACAATTTTAGTTTTTTGGGCTTCTCACTGTACGCATTGTATGTCTGAATTACCAGCTCTTGCTTCTTGGTATAAATCTAATAAATTTAAAGGTGTAGAAATTATTGCAGTAGCATTAGATCAAAATAAAGAAAAATGGAAAAAGACTATAAATGATAATGGATTTAATTGGATTAATTTAAATCAGTTTAAAGTTTATAAATCGCCTGTTTGCAAGGACTATAAAGTAAAAAAGACTCCCTCTGTTTTTATTTTAGATAAATCGATGAAAATAATTGAAAAACCAAAGGATACTAGAAAAGCAGTCAACTATTTAAATAAAAAATTAAATTAATTTTAGGCCCTGTAGCTCAACTGGATAGAGTACCTGACTACGGATCAGGCGGTTGAAGGTTCGAATCCTTTCAGGGTCACAAGTTTCTTTTTTCTTGTTTATTTATTAGTAATTTCTACACTAAAACAATAGCAAATGATTTTATTATTTTAACCATATATGGATTGATTTTCAAATAAAATTATTTAAAAAATTAGGATTTTAACACTCTTTTTGCATAACTTTACATTGAAAAAGCTATACAGAACTATTTAATATTAAAATGTTTTACTAATGCAGTTTTTAATTAAAAATTATTTATGAATAGAAAAAAAGCAATAGAAATATGTAGGAGTTTGTCACAAACGATGGAAAAAATGCCTAACGGCTCTGATTTAGGTTATTTATTTGAAACTCCTAGGGCAAAAAAAGAGAATCTTAAAAAAATTTATAAAAGATTAGTTAAAAAATATAAAATTAAAGAAAATGATATGGCGTTACCTATTTAAAACAAAAACAAAAAAGGAAAAGCTTAATGATTTGTATTATAAAAAAAAAGAACAAGCTTATAGGCTATCTAAAACTAATAGAAAGGAAAGTGATAAATTAGAAAAAGAGGCAAGCGATATCCTTGTTGAAATAGATAAACTTAAAGAATAGTACACTAGTGTATTATTAAGTTTTTTTAAAAAAAACTAATTTATTAAATACAATTTATATTCAATCTGATGTTTTTTCTTAGTAAAAGAATTAAATAAAAACATTATACTTTTTTAAAAAAAAAATTATGAAAAAATTTATACTATTTTGGCACACTTTTTACCCTGTTGTTTTAGCATTTATTTCCTTTTTATATTCAGTTGGCCTTTGGTTTTCTGGTTATCAGTTAGAAGGAATATTTGTGGGGATCTGGGTGCCATCTATATTAATATTATCTGTTGTAATTAGACAAAGAAGTAAGGATTATAAAAATAAAATTAAAAGCAAAAACAATGAGTAATATAACAATGTTTGTTATTGGGCTGATAATTTTTTGTGCTTATTTATTCACATTATTTTCAATTATAGTAAAATCTAATAATGCTCAACAAAAAGAATTAGAAAATGATCCTGAATTAAAAAATTATAACAATAAATAATCGTTTATCTTTGTAATATAATTACAAAATTTATGAACCTTAAGTTAGTTTTATCACTTTTTATTTTCTTTTTCATTTCTTGTGATGTTTCAGTTGAAAATAAAAATTTAAAAAATTTAACAAAACCATGTGATTTTATAGATGTTAAGATGGAGATATTTAAACAAATAAATGTTATATATAATAAATATTTAGATGTTGATAATTATAAAGAAGTTGAAATGGTTGATTTTTCTAAATTAATGAAGTTATGGCAAAAAAATGATGAAATTGATTTTCAGATTGGGCTAAATCATTGGGAGGAGTCTATAAAAAATTGCACTAATTATCAAAAGGTGGATTCTTTAAAAAAGAAAATGAATATTTAATATTTTTTTTTTTTTTAATATTATCATAGAATATTTTGTTAAATTCGTCTTGTATTAATAAAAAATTTATTCAAATGAATGCTAAAAAAATAGTAATGTTACTTGCGGTTATCGCAATAGCTTTTGGAATTATTACATCTTTAAATTCTGAAGAAGATACTTCTTCAAATGAGAGTGTAAATACAGAACATACACATGGAGATGGAGTGACTCACTCACATGAAGGTGGCGATGTAGAACATTCTCATAATGAGGAAGTTGCACCTGCTGAAGATGCTGCACCTGCTGAAGATGCTGCACCTGCTGAAGATGCTGCACCTGCTGAAGATGCTGCACCTGCTGAAGATGCAAAACCTGCAGAGTAAAAATATTTTTAGATTAAATTAAGCCCCTCATATGAGGGGCTTAATTTTGGTAAATATTTTAGAATACAATAAAAAAAGAATAATTTTGTTATATAATTGATATAACCAAATATTTATAAATTAAAAATCATAACTATGAAAAAACTTATTTTAAGTGTAATTACAGTTTTAATGTTCTCTTTTTCAGCCTTTTCTAATCCAGTAAAGGGCACGGATAATTCAAAAGTATTATTGAAACAAGCAAAAATTGCTGTTGAGTTTTTACAAAAAGAACTAAAACTAAAAGATAAAGATTCTAAATTAAAGGAATTAACAAAAGCTTATATGGCTTATGCGAAAAATCTTATTGCATTAGATCAAAAACTAGCATATAAAAATAAAGCTGCTAAAGGTGATAAAAATACTATGATGCAGAATAAAAAAGCAAAATTTTCTATGATGACTGAAGCAGCGAATGAACGAGATAAAAAAATATCGAAATTTTTATCAAAAAAACAGTTAGAAAAGTATCGTTCAGCTTCTAAATCTATTCATCCTTTTACTTTAAAAATTAAAGAAGACAAGAAAAAGAAAACAAAATAATTTTAATTTTTTCTAATAATAAAAAAGCCTCTATATTAAAGAGGTTTTTTTATTTAATAATAGTTATATAACCTGTATATTTTTCTGGTTGGTCATGTGCAATATTATATACATCAAAAACGTAATAGTATACACTTTCATTCACTTTTTTTAATTGATTTGCCTCTATATCTCTATCTGGAGAAATTCCCGAGTATGGTTTCATGTTGAATGTGGTTTTGCCATTCCACCAATTTACATCATCACTTAAGCCATAGTCTTTTTCTAGATAAATAATTTGCCCCCATCTGTTATAAATAGTTAGGAGGCTTTCAGAATAATTTCCAGTTGTTAAATTTTGAATTTCAAAATAATCATTATTTCCATCACCATTAGGTGTGAATACGTTTGGAAAAACTGGTGAGCATGAAAATCCTATTTCAATACTTGAAAATGTATCGCATGCTGGATAAATAAATTCGTAAATTCCATACTCACTAACAAAAATAGATGTGCTAGACTCAAATGGAGATGTAATTATTGCTTCTGAAGGTCCATTTATTTGTTCCCAAGGACCTCCAATTTCATCATTTTCAGTAAATGCATAAAGTGAAGTTTCTAACAAGCAGTCTTCATGTTCAGCTGATATAATAGTTGGAGGTAAGGACTCGAATAATACATCTATAGTTTCATATCCTCCACAGCCTTCAAACATAAATTGATATAGTCCATATTCACTTACTTGAATATTTGTTGTCTCAGATTCTGGATTAGAAAATTGAACAGTACTATTGTAAGGACCTTCTAATAATGTCCATCCTGTTGGGTCATTACTATTTGCTTCTAGTATTGTTTCATATGAGCAAAATATTGTTTGTTGTGGGTTTATTATTGGATTTTGAGGATTAAAATTAACATTAATACTGTTACTTAGTCCACAGCCATAATAAGTAAATGTGTATTCTCCATAATTATTAACATTAATTACTGGATTTAGAGAAAATATATCGTCAAATATTGCTTCTCCAGGTCCTTCATAATCCCAGTATCCAGGATCTCCTAAAATATTAACATTTAATGAAATTGGTTCTAAGCAAGAAGATTGTGCGTCACCTGTAATAGTAGGATACGAGCCAACTACATTTACCTCTTGAGAGAAAACAATGTTTCCGCATGATTCGAAACTAAATAAATATGTTCCATAGCTTGAAGGTGATGCGATTGTGTTCGGAGTATTAGGGTTTTCAATTATCATATTTAATTCATCATCAACAATCCAATTACCTTCAACTGAAGATTGTAATTCAAAACTAGATAAGCAATATACTTGATTTGGTATTTCAAAATTATATTCTTGATTAAAATTTATAATAACTATATCACTTGATGAGCCACAGTCGTTTATTAATGTCCATTCAAAAATATTTTCTCCAATACTTAAGTTTGAAACTAATGTATTGGGGTCATTAAAAGAACTAAAATTTCCACTTCCGCTTATAATACTCCATTCACCAATCATCTCTCCTCCTTCATCAGAATTAATGGGAGGATTAGCTGACAAATTTATAAAGTCATCACATGTAATGTTTTGATTTTCACCTGCTTCTGAAATAGGTTCTGGGCAAATATTTTCACATGTAAAGTTATCAACTAAAATATATGTAGAAGTTTCGGTAAGTGCATTTACTTGTAACATTATATGTGTATAGTTTTCATTTGGTGTAAATTCAACTGAGTATGTAGTCCATACAAAGTCAGGAACATCTCCGGAGCTCCAAAGTAATTCACTTTGAGGACAGTCATTAAATCCTCCCCAAATAATTAGTTCAACAGGTGCGTTAGATTCGTCTGCTAAATGCCCTGCAATATCAATGGAACAGTTATATTCTATAAATTGATTCATAGGTTGTGTTAATTCTTGCGAGACTCCTTCTGTCCAATTTGTTGGTACATTGTGAACTAATCCAATGTAGCTATTTCCTTCCGAAGGTACTAGATCGACTCCCCAAGATCCGGGTTGAGTGTCTGGAGTTTGGCCTGGCATACAACCAATCCAATTTGGTGGTGATACATTTGGTGCAGTTGGACCTTCAAATGAGCCATTTTGAATTAATAAATTTTGTCCTTGGATAATATTTATTAATAAAAGAAAAAATAAAATTTTTTTAGTCATCATTAAAAATAGTTACGTTTCCGGAGTAACTCTCTTTCTGATTATGTACAACATTAAAAACGTCAAGTATATAATAATAAACTCCTGTTTTCAATTCTTCACCTTTATATTTTGTTGTTCCATCCCACCAATTGTCATTTAGTCCGTAATTTGTGACGGAGAAAACTTCATTTCCCCATCTGTTAATAATTGTTAATAAACTAGAAGAATATATTTGTGGATTCATATTTGGAATAAAAAACAAATCATTATTTCCGTCTCCATTTGGAGTAATTGTATTAGGTATAACTAAACCACAAGAAAATCCAACACTGATTATTGAACTTGTATCACATGCTTCAAATTCAAATTCATACATTCCGTAGTTTGGAACAGAAATTGATGTAGAATTAGACCAGCTATTTTCAATTTGAACACCACTTTCTCCGGATATTTGTGTCCAAGGTCCAGCGTTTTGATCTGCTGTATAAGCTATTAATTCTGCTTCTAAAATACAATCTTGGTGATCGGGTGATATTAAATATGGCGCATGTGGAGCAAATGTTAATGAAGTTAGTGCAGTATCTCCACAACCAGAAAATTGAAATTGGTAAGTTCCATATTCATTAACACTAACATTTGTTAAATAGTTGTTTTCATTGCTAAAATTAACATTAGATCCTTCAGGGGAACTATATACCGACCATCCCTCAGCATTTCCTTCTCCACTTGCTGTTAACATTGTTTCTAAAGCACAAAAAATTGTATCTTGATGTTCGATAGTCGGTTGAGATGGTGAAAAGTCTACAAATACTGAAGCAGACTCATTACATCCATTGAATGTAAATTCATATAATCCAAATTCACTAACAGTGGCTGTTGTTGATGTTTCTTGTGAAGAGAAATTTACACTTCCAGGTCCTGATCCTGTCCAACCTTGAGGGTCTCCAACTACGAATGCTTCAAGATTAGCATTAAAATCACAAAATATTGGTTCATCGGGAGCTGAAACAATTTGTGGTGGAACTCCTTGAATGTTTACATTTACACTTGTTGAAGTTCCGCATCCATAATACGAAATAGTATATAAGCCATATTCATCAGCTATTGCCGTAGTAGATAGTGAAACAGGATTACTAAAATTAATGGATCCAGGACCTTCAAATCCCCAGTAACCAGGATCCCCATCAACTTCTGCTTCTAAATTAAATGAAGAAAGGCAATAAACTTGATCTGGAAAATCAATAATTGTTGGGTTAGAAGTACTTACTAATACTTCTTGAGAATCAGATCCATTACAACCTTCAAATGTAAATGTGTAAGTGCCATAAGCAGTTGGGGTTGCAAATGTATTTTCGCTATCAGGGCTTTCAATTATAATGTTAGTAGAGGGTTCTACAGTCCAGGTTCCTCCACCTTCAACTACAGCATTTAGATTAATAGGATTTAAACAATAAACAACATCAACTAATTCAATGGTAGGTTCGCCATCAATAACATTGATTGTAATTTGATCAGTTGATTCACCACATTCTCCTATTATAGACCATTGTAAAATATTTTCACCAATTGATAAATTATTTATTTCTGATAATGGATTGTTTAATTCAGAAAATATTCCATTTCCACTTATAATACTCCATTGTCCAACTTCATCATCTTCTGGGTTGTTTCCAGATAGAATCGTAGAATTTTCACATATTTCTTGATCCTCTCCAGCATTTGCAATAGTTGATCCGGAAAAATTGTTGTTAGAAGTAATACTTAAATCCCATTCGCCAGATAAACCTAGCCATGTGTCTATAAACATATCAATAACTAAATAATATGTGCCAGCTTCAAGATTTTGTGTCCATGATGTGGATTCTTCCCAAGCAACTACTTGATTTATTTGTTGATCACAACAATCTTCTCCTAGTGTTGCGTAAATTGTATTTCCAAAAAAGAAATCATCAGAAAAATCTTGACTTATAGTAAATGTGTAATCTCCTATGCAAGGAATTATTATTTCAACAATTTCATCCTCATATTCAATCCAACCACAATTTTCTCCTGCATTCTCAATATTTCCACTTGCGTTTCCTGGAGCTTCAATAAAATAATTAGGAAAACAAGGGCCGGGTATATTTTCACAAGTTATAAATTCATCTTGTTGAGTAAATCCTAAACAGTTTTCATTAATACCCAAGCTACATATAGTTTCGCCCTCTGGATTACCATCTACAGTAATTTGAAAATCCATGCAATCTATTCCAAATCCCGCATTTTCGACTTCAAACCAACTCGCATTACTGCCATCAAAACCGTTATATACAGCTTCCCAAACCCCATTATTTATTGTTACATTTGCAGTATTTCCTCCTATGGGTGAGGTGACTTCAGTTACATTAGTAGATAATATATTAATTTCATTTTCAAAATATAAATCAAAACCATCAGCTGATCCACCACTACCAATACATAAACTTAAATCTAAAGTAAAAGTTCCATCACTGTTATCTGTAGTTTGGTTAATGATAATTGATGGTGATGTGTCGCAAGCAAAAATAGCCACTTGTCCAATACAAAAAAATATAACTACAAGATGTCTAAATGAATTTAAAAGTTTCATGGTGATAATTAATATATCATACATAAATTTAAAAATTATATTCTATTAAAACTTAACACGGTGAAAATATTTAATTTATTATTAAATTTATGTATATTTTTACATATTTATGTTTGATTTAATTTATAAAGTTGTTTGGTTCTTTACAAGGTCTTTTTTGTTTCTTTTCCCCCCAGAGTTTTCTCATAATTTTACTTTTTTTATAATAAAGTTTTTATTCAAAATTCCTTTTTTAAAAAAAATTGAAAAATCCAGATATTTTATTAATAATAAAAAGCTAGAGAGAAATGTGTTTGGAATTAATTTTTCAAATCCCGTTGGATTGGCTGCTGGATTTGATAAAAATGCAAAAATGATAAATGATTTTGATGCATTTGGTTTTTCTTTTATTGAAATAGGAACTGTTACTCCAAAATCACAATATGGAAATAAAAAACCAAGATTGTTTAGATTAAAAAAAGATAATGGTTTAATAAATCGTATGGGTTTCAATAATGATGGTTTAATAAAAGTTATCTCTAGATTAAAGAAAAAGAAAACTAAATTAATTATTGGTGGTAATATTGGTAAGAATAAAACAACACCTTTAGAAGACTCGGTTGATGATTATAAGAAATGTTTTAATGATCTATTTGATTATGTTGATTATTTTGTATTGAATGTTAGTTCTCCAAACACTCCTAGTTTGAGAGAGTTGCAAAGAAAAGATAAATTAGAAACTTTAATTTCATCAATTCAATTAATTAATGAAAAAAAGTATAATCCAAAACCTGTTTTAATTAAAATTTCTCCAGATTTAGACTTTAAATATGTTGATGAAGTTATAGACTTAATTTTTAAGTATAAAATATCAGGAGTCGTAGCAACAAATAGTACTAATACGAGAGATGGTTTAAAAACTTCTTACGATAAGATTGAGAAAATTGGACAGGGTGGGTTAACAGGCTCTCCAATCAAAGAAATGTCTACTAATATGATTAGATATATAAACAAAAAAGCTTCAGGCTCAATTCCGATTATTGCAGTGGGTGGCATTATGAGTCCAGATGATGCTATAGAAAAAATTGAAGCAGGTGCTTCATTAATTCAATTATACACGGGCTTTGTTTATAAAGGGCCTTTGCTCATAAGAAATATAAATAAAGCAATTTTAGAAAAATACAACTAAGGTTTTAAACTAATTTTTTCATCATTTTTTTTGTATGGCAAGTATGTAATAATAAATTGCATCATTTCATCTGATGTTTTCATACTTCCTTTTCCATTCCAGTCAATTTTTTCTGTAATTAATTTGGGTGGGTCAAATGGGTTATCTAAATTTTCGTTTGTATTATCAAATGTAGCTTCTATAATAATTTCAGAGTTTTTTGGGATTTTAATCATCTTTTCAAAAGTGTAAAAATATTGCCATCTAAAATTCCAGTCATCAATTTTAATCAAAGGAATGGTATCTTTTTCAGCTGTGATTACATATGATTTAAATGATTTTCCAAGTAAATGCATATGAGGATTTATGGTTAATATTGAAATGTCTTTTACTATTTTCGCTTTAGTAGTACATGTTATTTTTTCATTAGGTTTTACAATTAGTTCTGGGGATATTTTTTGAGTGCAATAAAATGTGGTGTCATGCGAATAATAATTTTCTTTTAAACCAAGGGTGCCTAATGTAATTTCTTCTAGATTTCTTTTTGGTGGGGTGTCTGAAAAATAAATTTCAAAATATGAATTGTCAGTTGTGTCTATATTAGATGGGCCGTAGTGAAAATCATTAACTAGGATAACATTTTTTCTCTTTGCTTTAATTACTCCAATTCCTTTAGGGTAGCTACCTTGGGCAGAACCTGGTAAATAATTTGAAACAGATCTACTTAAATTAGGCACTGTTCTGTCATCGTTAAATAAATCTAATTTTTCAAAACAAATTGAATCAGAAAATAATTCAGTATCAACTATTCTATCTCCATTAAAAATATTCTTTTTCTTATGATTGTAACTAATGAGATGTGCATTTACATGATGAACAATTTGATTATTTCCAGGGATAAATTTTATTGATTTAATAAATGTATCATAAGGTAATTCAAAAGGAAATTTCATCATTAAAAATTTATCTTTATTATTACCTTTTATCTTATATTCATTTTCCATTTTAACAACTAAATCAGGTTTTTCTTTGTTGCTTTTAAATATAATTTTTTCTTTTTCTGAATATTCTAACTTTTTTTTGTTTTTAATCCAGTTGTGAATAATTTTCTTTTCTTTTTTAGTTAGAGTTTTTTCACCTAAAAAATTTGAATAATTTGGATCTGCTGGCCATGGAGGCATATAATTACTACTTATAACATGATAAATCATTTTTTTTCTTTTGTCAATATCTTCGTATGAAGTTAAAGGAAATGGAGCTGCTCCTCCATTATAGTGACAGCTGGCACACTTTTCAAATATTATTTCCATGGCATTTACTGAGGAATCAGATTTAGTTTTTTTTGTAAAATCCTTTTCTATTAAACAGCCAATTGCTTTAGTTTTTTTTATTAAAGGTTTCACCCCTTTTAAGGATAGTTTCATGGCATCTTCTAAGTAGTTTTTATTTGTGTATTGCCTTGTTCTTCCTAATTCACTAACCCAATTATCAATTAATCCTTGGTATATTATTTTAGAATGGATATTGATTAAAAATGACTCTGGAACAACAGATGCTTTAAGAGATTTTGTAATCATTAAGTCATTATCAATTAAAAATTTAATTTTTATATTATTTTTTTCAATAAATTTTTCTACTTCTTCATTTGAGTAGTAGGGTCCAGGAAAAAAAATTAAAAATTCAAAATTGTCAGAGTATTTTTCTGCCAGGGAGTTAATTTTTTTTATGTATTGTGTTGAGAGAGGGCATTCTGTGTCTAATGCAAAAAGAACTTTTAATGATTTATTTGAAGAATTAGTCTCAATTTTAGAGTTTATTATTTCTATTATATTTTGTTTTGAGTTTAACAATTCAAAACTTACATAACAAATAATTATTGTTAGACTCAAAAAAAATAAAATTTTTTTCATTTTTTTAAAGAGGAAAGTGTTATTAGATCTTTGAGCTTTTTTGTTTCAAGATTGGTTTGCATTTTTCCATTTTCAAAAAAACTTATTTTTCCATTTTGTTCTGAAACAGTAATAGCAATACAATCGTGTAACTCTGTTACTCCAAGAGCCGCCTTGTGTCTCATCCCCATTTCGGTTAATATTATATTTGACTCACTAATAGGTAATACGCATCGTGCACCAATAATTTTTTTATTAATTATCACGATTGCTCCGTCATGAAGAGGTGCGTTTTTATAGAATACACTTTCTATCATAATTTGAGACAAATTACTTGAAATGACTCTTCCTGTTTTTATAATTTGATCTAAATTGTCATTTCTTTCAATAATTATTATTGCTCCTGTTTTTGTTTTTGACATATTTTGACAAGCTCCACATATATCATTAATATTTTCTTCATTTAAAAAGTTTTCTGTGCTTTTTGATTTTATAAATAAGTTTTTGTTTTTAAATATATTTTTTCCAATTAAAACTAGAAAACGTCTTATTTCTTGTTGAAAAACAATAATTAAAGCTAAGACTCCTACACTGATAAACTGTCCTAAAATTTCGCTTAAAAGACTCATTTCTAGTGCTGAAAAAATTTTCCACATTATATAAACTAGAGCCATGCCAATAAAGATATTAATTGCTGCACTTCCCTTGACTAATTTATATAATTGAAAAATTAAAATGCTCACAAGAGTGATGTCTATAAAATCAAATATGTTAAAGTCAATAAAAAACATTAAATATTATTTTTAACTAAATTAATCATTTTTATAACTTCTTTAGCTTCTTTTACATCATGAACTCTTAAAATTTTTGCACCTTTTAATATACAAACTGTATTTAAAATGGTTGTGCTGTTTAAACTATTTTCAGCATTTGTTTTCAATGTTTTGTAAATCATGGATTTTCTAGAAATTCCAACTAAGACATGTTTATTAATTTTTTTTAGTTCAGGGATAAAATTTATCATTTCAAAATTTTGTTCTATTGATTTTCCAAATCCAAAACCAGGGTCGATTATTAATTTATCAAATCCATTTTTTTTGATTTCTAATGTTTTTTTTATAAAAAAATCTAAAATTTCATTTTTAAAATTTTTGTATTCTATTTTTTTTTGCATGATCATTGGATTACCTTTCATGTGCATTGCCACGTATGTTATGTCATTTTTTTTTATAAAATCTATCATTGTAGAATCATATTCTCCAGAATAAATATCATTAATGATATTGGCTCCTAAATTCACAGCTTCCTCAGCTATTTCTCTTCGATAGGTGTCTATTGAAATTAATATTTTTGGAAATAAATTTCTTATCTCTTTTAAAACTGGCAGTAATCTTTTTTTTTCTTCATTTATTGAGATTTCTTTAGAGAAAGGTTTAGATGAAAAGGCACCTATATCTATCATGTCAGCTCCTTCAGTAATCATTTTTTTTGTTTGTTCTATTGCATTTTTAATATTTGAAAATCTACCTCCATCATAAAATGAATTTGGAGTGATGTTTAATATTCCCATAATTAAAGGATTTTTTTTTGATAGTGATTTTTTTTTTACTTTTTTTAACATATTTTTTTCATTAATAAGTTTAAATTTATGAATAGTTTTAATTATAATTATACTAATGATAACTACATCCGATTATTTTGACATAATAATTAATGACTGTTTAGATGTTTTTCGAAAAAAAATGCATGATTATGGAAGTGCTTGGAGAATATTGAGATTAAAGTCTTTAACTGATCAAATATTTATTAAAGCACAGCGAATTAGAAGCATTGATGATAAGGGGGTTCAAAAAATTAATGAAAGTATTGATGCCGAATTTATGGGTATTTTGAATTATTCAATAATTGCCTTGATTCAGTTAAATAAAAAATCTACACTTCAGCCTGATATGGGTTTGGAGGACTCTCTTGTTGAATATAAAAAACATGCCTCTATTATAAAAAATCTTATGGAGCAAAAAAATCATGATTACGGTGAAGCTTGGAAGGAGATGAGGATAAGCTCTTTTACTGATTTGATTTTGCAAAAACTTCATAGAATTAAACAAATTGAAGATAATGATGGTGAAACCATTATGTCAGAGGGAATTGATGCAAATTATCATGATATTGTAAATTATTCAATTTTTGCTTTAATTCAATTAAAAGATAAGAAATGATTAAAAAAATAATTTTTCGTGCTTTACTATCATCTTTATTTAGATCTATTGTCGGTGCAACTTTAATTGTATCAGGAATAATAAAGGCCAATGACTCTATTGGTTTTGCATATAAACTTGAGGAGTATTTTCAAGATGGTGCCTTAGCTTATCGAATTCATGAAATTTTTGGTTGGAATTCATTTTCTTTAGAATGGCTTATTCCCTCTACATTGTTTCTTGCTGCTTTTATCTGTGTTTTTGAAATTGTATTAGGTTTTGCATTGATTGTAAAGGCTAGAATAAAAATATCTTTATTTTTTACTTTTGCAATGTTAATTTTCTTTACATTTTTGACATTACATACTGCTACTTGCTTGCCAGGAGAAACAGCTTCTGGAATTCCTATCCAATGTGTTGATGATTGTGGTTGTTTTGGTGATGCAATGAAAGACTCTATAGGAAGGAGTTTAACTCCCTGGGAGTCATTTGTGAAAGATATTTTGTTAATCATTTTTGCAGTTCCTATTTTTATTTTAGATAGAAAAAAAAGTCTTAATTCTTTATTTCAAGATATACCATCGATAATTTTCTCTTTCATTTTTACATTTATTTGGAGTTTTATTTTTTCTTGGTATTTTCCTTTATTGTTTTTGCTTATTTTATTTTTCATTTACTTTCTTATAAAAAAGTATTATAGTTATAGTCTTTTGGTTATTTTTTCAACTGCTTTGGCATCTTCTGTTTTTGTTTCTTATACTTTTAATAATTTGCCCATTAAAGATTATAGGCCTTATAAAGAAGGATTCAATTTCAAAGAAAATTATCAAGAAAAGTTTCAAGAAGTTATAATCAATGAGACGACAAGTTTTACAATTAATGAAGGCGCAATGGATAATAATGTAACAAAGGCCTTTGTTAATTATCCAGCAATTCTTGTATCTAGTTCTTATAATTATAAAAAAGCTAATAAAGATTCTTTTAGAGAAATTAAAAATTTGTTTAGAGATGCTAAAAGTGAAAAAATTGGTGTAATGCAAGTATGTAGTTGGGCTGATATTGATAAGGTTAAAAATGTAATTGGCGAAGATGTTATTTATTATTATGGCGATGGCGATATAGCTAAAATCATTATTCGATCTGATCCTGGTCTTTTATTATTTAAAAATGGGGTTTTAATTAAAAAGTGGCATAGCAATAATGTTCCGAGTATTACGGAGATTAAAAATCTGTTAAAATAATTTTAGTTTGTTTAATTTTTTCCTAAGAAAAATAAAATATAGTCTTTTAGTTTTTCTAGGTGTAATTTCAATTGTTTTTTTTCTTTTTAATATTATTCCATCTGATCCTGCAAAAATGATGTTAGGTGATAGAGACGATGCTGTTCAATTAGAAAATATTAGAAAGAAGTATAATTTGGATAAACCTCCTATAGAGAGGTACTTTTTATATTTAAATGATTTATCTCCAATTTCTTTTCATTTTTCAAAAAATAAAAAATTGGATAAATATCAAAGTATTACTCTTTTAGAAACAAAAAAAAAACTAATTCTATTAAAAAAACCTTATTTAGGTGAGTCGTTTGTTTATAAAGAAAAAGAAGTTTTAAGTATTATACTTACAGTTTTTCCTAATACTATTGTATTAGCTTTTGTGTCAATTATGTTAGCGGTTTTTATATCGATTCCAATTGGTGTTTTTTGTGCTATAAAAAAAGATAGTTTTTTTGATAAATTTTTTATTTTTTTTAGTTCATTGGGTATGTCTTTACCTTCTTTTTTTTCAGCAATTTTAATAATGTGGATATTTGCATATAAATTAAGTTGGTTAACAGGATTTAATGTTGTGGGAAGTTTATACGAAGTGGATGATTTAGGAAGAGGAGAGTATTTAAATATTAAGAATTTAGTATTACCTGCTATTACCTTAGGTATACGTCCTATTGCAATCATAATGAGTTTAACAAGAAATTCTCTTTTAGAAACTCTGTCATCTAATTTTGTTAGAACTGCTAGGTCAAAGGGTTTGTCAGAGTTTAAAGTTGTAATTGTTCACGCTCTAAGAAATTCTTTAAGTTCAGTATTAACAGCAACTTCAGGTTGGTTTGCATCGATGTTGTCTGGAGCTGTTTTTGTGGAATATATTTTTGGATGGAATGGTGTAGGTAAATTATTGGTGGAATCAATTAACAACGTTGATTTTCCTTTAGTTATGGGTTTGATATTATTTATAGGTACATGCTTTGTTTTTATTAATATATTAGTAGATGTAATTTATTCTTGGTTGGACCCTAGGATTAAAATTAATTAATTATGATAATTATTGGAAATTGGAAAATGAATAAAGATTTAAAAGAGGCAAAACTTTTTTTAAATGATTTTTTTTTAAATATGTCCTCAT